>CADEDX010000848.1 GCA_902826195.1 uncultured Bradyrhizobium sp.
GCGCCAGCGCGTGCTGGCGATCTTCGTCGAGCGTTATGATCTGCACCGGAATGTGGCGCGTCAGCGGATTGTGCTTGAGCTGGCTGAGTACGGTCCAGCCCAGCATGTCCGGCAGGAAAACGTCGAGCGAAACCGCCGATGGCTGGAACTGCTTGGCGAGTTCGAGCGCCTCGGCGCCGCGATTGGCGACCAGCACCTTGAAGCCCTTGTTGCGGGCGAGGTCGATCAACACCCGCGCATAGTGCGGATCGTCCTCGACGATCAGGAGGATGGTGTCGCCCGGTTCAAGATCGAGCCGGTCGTCCTGCAATTGCTCGACGGCGCGCTCCTGGGTCGCGGCGCTCTGCAGCGCCGGCGTCTGGGTGATGACGGAGGGGGCAGGGGCACGCGGCGCCACGGTGGGCCCGGAATATTTCAGCGGCAGATACAGCACGAAAGTGGAGCCCTTGCCGGGCGCGCTGCGCAAATGGATTTCGCCACCGAGCAAACTTGCGAGCTCGCGGCTGATCGCGAGGCCGAGACCGGTGCCGCCATATTTGCGGCTGGTGCCGGCGTCAGCCTGCTGGAACGCCTCGAAGATAAGTTTCTGCTTTTCGGCGGGAATACCGATGCCGGTATCGGTCACCTCGAAGGCGATGACGGCGGGCGCGTGATTGAGGATCGGATGTTCGGCGCTCCAGCCGCCGACGGCGGCCGAAACGTTCAGCTTCACGCCGCCTTCCGCGGTGAACTTGAACGCGTTCGACAGCAGGTTCTTCAGCACCTGCTGCAGGCGCTTGGAATCGGTCACCATGCTGCGGGCGAGGTTCTCGTCGACATTGATGCTGAACGAAAGATGGCGGTTGTCGGCTTCGTGCCGGAACGGCCGGCCGACGGTCTCCAGCAGGCTCGACGTCAGGATTTCCTCGGCGTCGACCGTCACCGTGCCGGATTCGATCTTCGAGAGATCGAGGATGTCGCTGATCAGGTTGAGCAGGTCGGTGCCGGCGCCGTGGATGGTGCGGGCAAACTCGACCTGCTTGGCCGACAGATTGCCGTCCGGATTTTCGGTGAGCTGCTGGCCGAGGATCAGGATGCTGTTGAGCGGCGTGCGCAGCTCGTGGCTCATGTTGGCGAGGAACTCGGACTTGTACTTCGACGTCAGCGAAAGCTCGGTCGCCTTTTCCTCGAGCGCGCGACGCGCCTGTTCGATTTCCTGGTTCTTTCTTTCCACCTCGACGTTGCGCTCGGCCAACTGCTGCGCCTTCTGTTCGAGCTGCTCGTTGGTCTGCTGCAGCTCCTTCTGCTGCGTCTGCAGTTCGCCGGCGAGCTGCTGCGACTGCTTCAGCAACCCTTCGGTCTGCATCGTGGCCTCGATCGAGTTGAGAACGATACCGATGGAGTCGGTGAGCTGTTCGAGGAATGTCATCTGCGACGTCGTAAACGAGGAGATCGAGGAAAGCTCGATCACGGCCTTCACCTGGTTCTCGAACAACACCGGAAGCACGACGAGATTCTTCGGAACGATGCGCAGCAGCGCCGAACTGATCGGCGAGGTATCGGCCGGGATGTCCGACACCAGCCGCTGCCGCTTGTCCATCGCGCATTGGCCGATCAAGCCCTCGCCGAATTGCACGACGGGCGGATGCGGATTGGCCCCGTCGCCGGCATAGGCCGATAGCAGGCGCAACTGCGGGATCTCGGCATTCTCGGTCTGGTAGATCACGCCCATATGGGCGTTGATCAGCGGCGCCAGTTCGGTCAGCAGCAGCCGGCCGACGGTCGTGAGGTCGCGCTGCCCCTGCAGCATGTTGGTGAACTTGGCGAGGTTGGTCTTCAGCCAGTCCTGTTCGGTATTGACCTGCGTTGTCAGGCGCAGGTTTCCGATCATGGTGTTGATATTGTCCTTGAGCTCGGCCACCTCGCCGCGGGCGTCGACCTGGATCGAGCGGGTCAGGTCGCCCTTGGTCACGGCGGTCGCCACTTCGGCAATGGCGCGCACCTGCGAGGTCAGGTTAGCGGCCAGAAGATTGACGTTGCCGGTTAGGTCCTTCCAGGTGCCGGCGGCGCCGGGCACGTTGGCCTGGCCGCCGAGCCGTCCCTCCACGCCGACTTCGCGCGCCACGCTGGTGACCTGATCGGCGAAGGTCGCCAGCGTCTCGGTCATGTTGTTGATGGTGTCGGCAAGCGCTGCGACTTCGCCCTTCGATTTCACGGTCAGGTTCTGCTTCAGGTCGCCGTCGGCGACCGCGGTCACCACCTTGACGATGCCGCGGACCTGTTCGGTCAGGTTGGCGGCCATGAAGTTCACGGTGTCGGTGAGGTCCTTCCAGGTGCCGGCGACGCCGGGGACCTGGGCTTGGCCGCCGAGCTTGCCCTCGGTGCCGACCTCGCGCGCGACGCGGGTCACCTCGCC
>CADEDX010000849.1 GCA_902826195.1 uncultured Bradyrhizobium sp.
TTCCCTTTCCAGAGCTGCAAGGCGCTCGGCATTGCGAGCAAGCATCGCCACGCGGTAACCGCCCTCAGCAAAGCGTCGCGCTACGGAAGCTCCCGTGCCCGGACCAACGCCGGTAACCAGAGCGAGGGGTTTGAGTGTCGAGGTCATGCTGCATCCTCCAGGCGCGCGAGTTCCTCGCGCACGAAATCGAGCCGGTCATTGCCGAAGAACAGAGTGTCGCCGACAAACATTGTCGGCGACCCGAAGACGCCGCGTTCGGCCGCTTCATTCGTGTTGGCTTCAAGCTGCGCAATCACGGCAGGGTCATTGATCCGCGTGCCAACGTTGGATGGATCGAGCCCCGCCGCCGCGATTGTCGACAAGACGTCATCCGTCGATGCCAGGGTCTTCCCCTCACTCCAGCAGGCGCGGTAGAGCGCAAGCGTGATCGCAGCGGCCTCGGCGGGCGATGCGGCCGCCAGCACGGCGCGCGAGCAGGCATCACCATCATTGTCGCGCATGTTCGATGGATTCAGCTTGATGCCGTAGCGGTGAGCCCAACGCGCAAGGTCATTGCGTGCATATCGGCCCTTCGCCGCACATGTAATCGTTGTCGGCGTATTGCCGACCTTCTCCATGACCTTGAGAATCTGCATTGGTCGCAGCACGATCTCGACATCCATGTCGCGCAGCTGCGTGAAGGCCAGATAGCTGTAAGGGCTGCGGAAGTCGTAGAAGAGCTCGATTTTCTGCGTCAAGTGACTGTTCCTTTGCTGCCATGACCAAGAAGCATGCGTGTGCTGTCGTCGGCGCCAGGACCGGCTCGGAACTCGATCCGCTCCTGCGGCACCGTCTTGCCGGTTTCCGGGTCAACCAACGCGAGTTCCACGGGTCGCCCCGTCTTGCGATCAATCAGTTCAACCGAAGGCTGGCCGAAGCCCGTCGCGTCCCAGCGATCGCCCCATTCGCGCAGCGCGATACCGACCTTCCCCAGGTCGCGTCCTTTTTCCGTGAGGACATACTCGTCACGCGGCGGGCGCTTCTGGTAGCGCACACGCTCGATGATTCCCTTTGCCTCAAGATGCTTGAGGCGCGCAGCAAGCGTTGCCGCGGGAATCCCGGTGCTGGCCTGCAATTCTTCGTAGCGGCGTAATCCAAAGGACAGATCGCGGATAATCAGAAGCGACCAGCGATCGCCAATCATCTCCAGGGCGCCCGCAATTGAGCAGCGCATTCCGGCGAAGGATTTGGCTTTCATGATCAGGATCTCCTTGGCGATGCCAGTCCGAGTCTACGAGACGCTAGTTCTTCAGCGCCTTGTAGACGAGCCGAGGCGCATCGCCATCACCGCCCATCGCAACCCCGCCCGGGCCCGCCGGTCCGCGCCGCTGGATCAGGCCGACGAACGAGATCTTGTTGGCGGGATCAATCCAGTACCAGGCGCCTTCGATGCTGAAGTGGCTGAACGAACCTTCGGGTTGGGCGGTTGTCTCGGTCGGCCCGTCGAGCGAGACCCGTCCGCCATAACCGAAGCCATACCCGTCGCCGCCGAAAACGCCTTTGAGATTTCCGATGTGGTTTTGCGTCATGAAGGCGACCGTCTCGGGTTTCAGGATGCGCTTGCCGCTCAGTTCACCCTTGTTGAGCAGCATCTGTGTGAAGCGGACGAAGTCGTGCAGGGTGGCATAGAGGCCGCTTGCGCCGCCGCCGCCGGACTCGAAGTTGCTGTGCTTCTTGAACGGATCGTCTGCCGCCGAATTGCCCTGATCCGGCAGGACGACCAGTGAGCCGGTCGTGGGGTTGCGGGTGTAAACCGTCGCAACACGCATGCGATCGGCTTCATCGAGCCAGAAGCCAGTGTCTTTCATACCCAGGGGCGCGAAGATGTTGTCTTCGAAGTAGTCTCCGAGCTTCTTACCGGAGAGTCTCGCGATCATGACGCCCTGCAGGTCGACCGCAATTGAATAGCTCCAGCGCTTCCCCGGTTCGACCCCGAGCGGAATGCCAGCCACCAGGTCGACAAGCGCCTGCATATCCTTGGCGTGGCCTGCATCTCTTTCCATGAAGGCGCGTTCAACGGCATTTGTCAGCGTTAGCCCGTAACCGAAGCCCGCCGTATGGGTCATCAACTCGTTCATCGTCGGCACGCGCGAAACCGGCACAGCGCCATCAAGCGTGTCAGGCGAGGTTGCAACCTTGAGGTTTGCCAGCTCCGGCAGGAATTTGGTGATGGGATCTTCGGGCTTCCACTTGCCCTGCTCCCACAGCTGCATCATTGCAACGGCGGTGATCGTCTTGCCTGTCGAGCGGATGCGGAAGAGCGTATCGGCCTGCATCGGTCGGCCGCCCAGCGTCTGAGCCCCATGAAATTTCAAGGCGGCCACTTCGCCGTCCTTGACGAGCGCATAGCT
>CADEDX010000850.1 GCA_902826195.1 uncultured Bradyrhizobium sp.
GAAGAGTTCCTGCGCAAGGCGCGCACCAAGGGCGGGGCGGACAACTACGTGCAATCCACGCGTATGAAGGCGCTGAGTCCTTTCGAGATCAAGGCCGGCTGGGACATCCCCGCAGTTCTTGAACAGGAGATCAACTCCGATCTCCCCGGAGAAATCAGGGCGCTGGTGCGCGAGAACGTCTACGATACGGCCTCGGGCCAATACCTGCTGATCCCGCAAGGATCGCGGCTGGTCGGCACGTACGACTCGAAGGTGGCCTACGCGCAGAACGCGCTCCTCGTTGCCTGGGCTCGCATCATCTTCCCGGATGCCTCCTCGATTGATCTCGAAGGCATGGGCAGCCACGATGTGCGCGGGCGGAGCGGGCTGCGTGACAAAGTGAATCATCACTATGGCCGTCTGTTCGGAACCGCGATCCTCTCGACTGCATTCTCGGTGAGCGCAGTCGTGGCGCAGAACCGGCGGCAGAACGTGTTCACATTGCCCAGCTCGCAGGACGTGGCTACGTCCGCGGCGGCATCGGAGATCTCACGGCTGGGCGCGGCCATCACGCGCCGAAATCTCAACGTGCAACCGACGATCATGATCCGGGCTGGGACGCGCTTCTCGGTGCGGGTTCACCGCGATCTGATGTTTGAAGCTCCCTACCGGGCTTACCCGCAAGGCGGCGGGAGGATCGCCTCGACGGGCCATTGAAATACCGTCAAAGGGAGGGCAAGACCTGCGGTCAAGACTGTACGATAATGGACCCCAGGAGGTGCAGCTCTGCAAAAGAGAGACAACGAAAAAGCCGATTCTCGACCGCCCGCTACCGAGGCATCGAGTAGAACGGCGAACACGGTGAAGCTATGCGTTCGGCTGCTCGATGCGGTGAATCTTCCGCTGCGCGACCTGGTGCGCTTTCAAGGGGAGCTGGCGGGGTACATCAGTGAGGCAGTAGAAAAGGTCGATCTGATAACTGTTCCGCTGGTTGTCATCCGTGAAGCGAAGTCCAGAGACACGACGATTCGAGTCTCGGAGGCGGTCTTCAAGCGCTTGTCGGCGGCGAGCAAGGCGAGGGACGCGTCGGTGAACGTGCTCATCAATACAGCGATCGCGCATTGGCTCGAGAAACAGAAACGGCGATCCGTTCGCTTCGAGCCGAAACGCTAAGCTGCGGTAAAGACCGCTAGTCCACATTCCAACCCGCTGCTGAAAGCCCTAGGTCAGTCGCCAGAAAAGCACACCGCCCACGACAAGAATTGCAGCGATCAGGAGAACTAGCCACCGCTTGCGGCGTGAAGCCCGCCTCGTGGACTTGGCATGAAGGCGGTTCCTGATTTCTTCAGTTTCCCGAAAGCATTGGCCGCACGTAGTGAGGTGGTCGTACCAAGGGCTGGCTGGCGGCAACACGCCAGCCGCTATCTGCTCAAGGATAACGGAGTCCGGGCACCCCACCCGCTCGTTACTCTTTAGCTTGTCGCGAAAGTATCGGGCAACAAGCTCCCTGTCACGCTCGTCCATTTAACGCGTGCTGGATGGCCTCCTTCAATTCGGGTCCCATCAATATGACCATGAAGCGAGCGTGTTTTCAAGGCCTGCGCTTCGTCAATTCTCTTCGGAGCTTCCCCAGGGCACGGGAGTACCGGCTTCGCACCGCCGTTTCACTCAGGCCCAGTGCGCGTGCGATTTCCGGGTGGTTCTCTCCGAGCCAAAGGTACCGGATCAGTATTTCTTCTTCCTGAGCGTTCAGCCATTCACTTGCCTTATGCCAGAGAACTCGTCCCTGGGATAGCTCGGACTCCGGGGCCGGTTCCTCCTCTGTGTCCCGAACAACAGAGAGCCCGTCGAACAAATCGTGGTGCCTGCGCGTACAGTCGATGGCGGCATTCTGGGCAGCAGTATCGACGTAGGCGTTCGGGTTATCAATCACCAATCCGCCGGCCACCTTCTGCGCAACGCGCTGACCTACGCCGTCGAGGACATTTTGGACGACCGCGACATCGCCCCGGAACGCAGGGAAGTCGCGGAGAAGCCGGGGGATTTGGCGCTGCAGGGGCCGTTGCAGCCAGTCGGGCAGAGGCTCGCCGCGCTCATTCAGGAATAGGACATCGGGCGGTGGTTTAGTGATCACAGCCGCATCGACCTCGCCGCCTCGTTAGCAATCCACTTGTCTGCACGTTCGAGTTCCACGGCAGGCGACCCTATTTATGAGAAAAGCAAGTTGTTTTGCCACAGCTTGCTAAAAAACGCCGTCCCTGGCATTGATGTCTGTGCTCCCGTCCTTCCTCCGACGCTGCATAGTCGGCTTGCCCAGTTTGCGCGTATCCGTGCCACGGATCGATGACACGGATGATCTAGACGTTACAGAACTTCTCTCAATCTTTCCCTCCGACACAGAGACGTATCA
>CADEDX010000851.1 GCA_902826195.1 uncultured Bradyrhizobium sp.
AAGCTGCAAGGCTTGGAGAAGCGCAAGCCTGACCAGCTTTCCGGCGGCCAGCGGCAGCGCGTCGCGCTGGCGCGCTCGCTGGCGCGGCGGCCCAAGGTGTTGCTGCTCGACGAGCCGCTGGCCGCGCTCGACAAGAAGCTGCGCGAAAGCACGCAAGACGAATTGATGGAACTGCAGCGCCGGCTCGGAATGACCTTCATCATCGTCACCCACGACCAGGAAGAGGCGATGACGATGGCCAGCAGAATCGGCGTGATGGACGCCGGCCGGCTCGAACAGGTCGCGCCCCCGCGCGACCTCTACGAAGCGCCGGCCAGCCGCTGGGTCGCGGGCTTCGTCGGCGACATCAACCTGTTCGAGGGCGACATCATCATGCAGGAGCACCGTCGCCTGATGGTGACGACCCGGGATAGCGACGCCATCGTGGTCACGGCGCCGCGCCAGCCTCCCGCCAAAGCGGTGATCACGGTCGCGATCCGTCCCGAAAAGGTCAGGCTTTCGCGCCGGGGGCCGGCGTCGGACGCCGACCATGCGCCGTCGATCAACCGGCTCGAAGGCGTCGTCACCGATGTCGGCTATCTCGGCGGTTCAACCGTGTACAAGATCAAGCTCGATTCCGGAGCGGTCGTGAGGGCCTCGGTGGCCAATATCGCGCGGCT
The DNA here is from genome assembly GCA_902826195.1 of uncultured Bradyrhizobium sp. Taxonomy (GTDB): domain Bacteria; phylum Pseudomonadota; class Alphaproteobacteria; order Rhizobiales; family Xanthobacteraceae; genus Bradyrhizobium. Next base: position 660 of record CADEDX010000851.1, read on the forward strand.
CGACCGCGACACTTACAGCGCGGGCCAGCGCCTGGTGGCCTGGTTCTCGCCCGACGACTGCATGGTGCTGGAACGATGAGCGCGCGCGGCATTTTTGCGCGGCCGGCGCGTTACGCCGCGATCGCGCCCTATGTCTGGATGGTGCTGTTCTTCCTGGTGCCGTTCGGCATCGTGCTGAAGATCAGCCTGTCGCAGACCGCGATCGCGCAGCCGCCCTATCTGCCGGTGTTCGACCTCGCCGAAGGCTGGGCGGCGATCAAGGCGGCTTTCGCGCAGCTGTCGCTGGATAATTTTCGCCTGCTTGCTTCCGACAGCCTCTACATCTCGTCCTATCTGCGCAGCCTCATCGTCGCCGTTACCTCGACGCTGATCCTGCTCGTGATCGGCTATCCGATCGCCTACAGCATGGCGCGGCTGCCGCAGCGCTGGCAAGCGATCGCGATGACGCTGGTCATCGTGCCGTTCTGGACCTCGTTCCTGATCCGCATCTATGCCTGGATCAACATTCTGCAGCACGACGGCCTGCTCAACCAGATTCTGCTGGCGCTGCATCTGGTCTCCGGGCCGGTGGTGTGGCTCTCGACCGATACCGCGATGTATATCGGCATCGTCTATTCCTATCTGCCGTTCATGATCCTGCCACTCTATGCGACGCTGGCGAAGATGGATTCGTCGCTGCTGGAAGCCGCAAGTGATCTCGGCGCGTCGCCGCTTCGCGCGTTCTGGCTGGTGACGTTTCCGTTGTCTGTGCCCGGTGTCGGCGCCGGTGCGCTGTTGTGTTTCATTCCGATCGTCGGCGAATTCGTGATTCCCGATCTGCTCGCCGGCTCCGGGTCTGTGATGATCGGCCAGACGCTGTGGCTGGAATTCTTCACCAACAAGGACTGGCCGGTCGCCGCCGCGGCCGCGGTCGCGTTGCTGGTGCTGCTGGTGCCGCCCTTGCTGCTGTATGACCGGCTGCAGCGCCGTCAGCTTACGGGAGGCGGCTGATGGCGCAGCGTATCGGCCAGATGTCGCGCTTCAACGTCACCGCGCTGGCGCTCGGGATGGCGTTCCTCTATCTGCCGATCGTGATTCTCGTGATCTATTCGTTCAACGCCTCGCGGCTGGTCACGGTGTGGGGCGGCTGGTCGCTGCGCTGGTACCACGAATTCTTCAACGATCGTGCGATGCTGGATGCCGCCTGGATGAGCCTGCGCGTCGCCGCGGTGTCGGCCAGCATCGCGACGCTGCTCGGCACGCTGGCGGCGGTCGGGCTGGTGCGCGGCGAACGTTTTCGCGGGCGTTCGCTGTTTTCCAGCATGCTCTATGCGCCGCTCGTGATGCCGGAGGTGATCTCGGGGTTGTCGCTGCTGCTGCTGTTTGTGGCGCTGAACGCCGAGCGCGGCTTCTGGACGGTGACGATCGCCCACACCACGCTGACCATGTGCTTCGTCACCGTGGTCGTGCAGTCGCGCCTCGCCGCGCTCGACCGCAGCCTGGAAGAGGCCGCGATGGATCTCGGCTGCGATCCGCTGCAGGCTTTTCTTCGGGTGACGCTGCCGCTGATCGTGCCGGCGATTGCGGCCGGCTGGATGCTGGCCTTCACGCTCTCGCTCGACGACGTCGTGATCGCAAGCTTCACCACCGGCCCCGGTTCGGCGACGCTGCCGATCCGCATCTATTCCGAAGTGCGGCTCGGCGTGAAGCCCGAGGTCAA
>CADEDX010000852.1:0-1175 GCA_902826195.1 uncultured Bradyrhizobium sp.
CACCCGTACCGGCCAGCCCGGCCTGTGGCTGATCGCCGGCGGCCTCGCGCAATGCCGGATCGGCTCAAAACACCTCGCGCTGCAGATCAAGGCGATCGAGGAAGGATTGCTGGCGCGCAATGTCGGCCCGCAAGCGGCGATAGCCTAACCACCAGTATCATCGGGAGACACACATGCCTGCTATTCTCGGCTCGGGCGAGCACCGTTACCGCGTCGTCGAAAACTGGGCGAAACTGCCCGACGGCTGGACCCTGACGGATGCCGCTTCGGTCGCGGTCGACAGCAAGGACCGCATCTACGTCTTCAACCGCGGCGACCATCCCATGGTGGTGCTGGACCGCGAGGGGAATTTCCTGAAGAGCTGGGGCGAAGGCCTGTTCAACCGGGCGCACGGCCTGCACATCGACGCCGACGATAATCTTTATTGCACCGACGACGGCGACCACACGGTGCGCAAATGCACCACCGACGGCAAGGTGCTGCTGACGATCGGCATCCCGAACAAGCCGGCGCCGTTCATGAGCGGCGAGCCGTTTCACCGCTGCACCCACACCGCGCTGTCGCCGAAGGGCGAGATCTATGTTTCCGACGGCTACGGCAATGCCTGCGTCCACAAATACTCGCCGGACGGCAAGCTGCTGAAGACCTGGGGTGAGCCCGGCACCGATCCCGGCCAGTTCAACATCGTGCACAATATTGCCACCGATGCCGACGGCTGGGTCTATGTCGCCGACCGCGAGAACCACCGCGTGCAGGTGTTCGACGGCAACGGCAAATACGAGACGCAGTGGAACAATCTGCACCGGCCCTGCGCGCTGTGCCGCTGCGGCGGCAAGCAGGCGACGTTCATCATCGGCGAACTCGGTCCGGGCCTTGCGGTCAACCGCAAGGTGCCCAATCTCGGCCCGCGGCTCTCGATCGTCGATGCCAAAGGCAACCGCATCGCCCGGCTCGGCGGCGAGAACGGCCCGGGACTGGAAGCCGGCAAATTCCTGGCGCCGCACGGGATTGCAATGGACTCGAAGGGCGACATCTATATCGGCGAGGTCGGCGTCACCGACTGGAAGACCAGCTTTCCCGACACGCCCATGCCGCCGGAGCTGAAAGTGAGCCGCTGCCTGCAGAAGCTGGAGAAGATTTCAGCATAGCAGCTTCAGAGGGGCGATAGCGGGGGC
>CADEDX010000852.1:1185-2352 GCA_902826195.1 uncultured Bradyrhizobium sp.
TGCAGCGCTTATACCTCGCCGATCGCCTCCCGACGGCGCTTGTCGGTTTCTTCCGCGTAGCGCCGCATCGCATGGGCTTCGGTGAGAATCCCGACCGGCCGGCGTTCGCCATCCGTCTCGACGACCGCCAGCGATTCCGCTTCCGCAGCGTCGAACACCGCGATGGCTTCCTGAATATTCATGGCCGGGTGCAGCACGACGTCGCGATGATGCAGAATGCCGATGATGCCGCGCGCCGTATCGATATCGGGTGCGTGCGCTTCTGCCACCACCGCGAGGCCGACATAGCGCCCTGTGCCATCGATCGCGACGACCTGCGTCTTCGACCCGAGCGGGAATTTCGCCCGGAACCCCTTGATTCCAATGCTCGCGTCGACCGTGGCGACGTCCGGGCGCATCACGCGATTTACCGTGAGATCGCGGATCCAGCCGACATCGGCGGCGCTACGGATGGTTTCGCCGCGCAGATGCAACCGCCAGGTCGCAAACGAGTAGCCGAACAATTCGCGGGTAAGCTGGGTGGGGATCAGGACCGCGGCCAGCACGACCGTTGTAAGCCAGAGATTGCCGGTCGATTCCAGCGCGATGAACGACATCGTCAAGGGACCGCCGATCACCGATGCCGACAGCGCGCTCATCCCGATCACGGCGTAGACGTTGGAATCAAGAACGAGACCCGGCCAGACCAAATCCACGCCGCCGGCAAACAGGCGCCCGCCCAGCGCGCCCATGACCAGCGTGGCAAAGAACAGTCCGCCGCGAAAGCCAGTGCCGAGCGAGGCAATCGATGCTAGCGCTTTCAGGACGAAGATGCCGGCGATGACCTGCAACGGCATCGAGACGAGGCCGGAAAAGAAATGCAGCGCGCCATGCCCCGACGACATCACCTGGGGCGTCACCAGCGCCAGCAGGCCGACCGCGAGGCCGCCGAGGGCCGGGCGCAGCGGCGGCCACAGATTGGTCTTCGCAAGCCCCGTCTCGCACAACGCCACGCCGCGCATGATGAGAATGCCGAACAGCGCCGCCAGGATCCCGAGCAGCGCGGCCAATGCGAGATCCTTTCCGGTCACGTCACCGACCGGACCGACGCTGATGCCGAGCGACAGCGCCTCGAATCCATGAGTGACAAGATAGCCCGCCACCGCGGCGACGCAGACCGGCGTTAGG
>CADEDX010000853.1 GCA_902826195.1 uncultured Bradyrhizobium sp.
GCGAGTGGCTTGAACTTCAAGGATGTGCTCAATGCGCTGGGCCTTTATCCCGGCGATCCCGGACCCCTGGGTGCTGAATGCTCAGGTCGGGTGTTGGAGGTCGGATCCGGCGTCACGCACGTCGCGCCCGGTGACGCCGTGATGGCAATTGCCGGTGGCGCGCTCGCCACTCATGTCGTTGCGCGTGCCGAACTCGTACAGGCCCGGCCGGACGGGGTTTCGGCGGAGGAGGCGGCGACCTTCCCGATCGCTTTCCTTACAGCGTCATTCTGCCTGGACCACGTCGCCCGCCTGTCAAAGGGGGAATCAGTGCTGATCCATGCGGCGGCAGGTGGTGTCGGTCTGGCTGCCGTACAGATCGCGCAGCGGGTTGGTGCGCGCGTGATCGCCACGGCAGGCGCGCCGGTCAAGCGTGAACTGCTGCAGGTTATCGGGGTTGAACACGTGTTCGACTCGCGATCAGCGAGTTTCGCGGACGACGTAATTCGGGTCACTGCCGGGCGCGGCGTCGACGTCGTGCTCAACTCCCTTGCTGGTGACCTCGTTGAGCCCAGTTTCCGCGCGATCGCGGACGGTGGCCGCTTTGTCGAGATCGGCAAGCGAGGCATCAAGTCCAAGGCTTGGGTTGACGCACTCAATCGCGGTATTCGTTATGACGTGGTTGACTGGGGGGAGACTGCCGACCATAAGCCACTACTCATTGGACGAATGTTCGAGCGGCTTGTCGCTGACTTCGCCGGCGGACGACTGACCTCACTTCCGCGTCACGAATTTGCTGTGGACGACGCGGCCAAGGGCTTCCGCCTCATGGCACAGGGCCGCCATGTGGGACGAATCGCAATTGGCCATCACGCCAGCACCCCGAGACTAGCGCGGCGGGATGGAACGTACCTGATCACCGGCGGCTTCTCAGGCTTGGGGCTGAGCGTCGCCCGCCACCTGGCGGAGGAAGGTGCGGGCAGGCTTGTGCTGATCGGTCGCCGGGCGCCAACGGAGCAGGCTCTGCGTACGATCGCGGAAATCCGCGCCGCAGGCACCGAGGTGATCGCCGAGCTAGCGGATGTGACCACGGCAACTGCGATCGGCGCGCTTCTCTCTCGGATAAGAAGCGACGGACCGCCCTTGCGCGGTGTTTTGCATGCGGCAGGTGTCCTCGCAAATGGCGCGCTTCTACGGCAGGACGCGGAGACGTTTCAGCAGGTGCTGGCACCGAAGGTCGAAGGCGCGGCTCTTCTCGATCGCATGACCCGCGGCGATCCGCTCGATTGGTTCGTTCTGTTCTCCTCCATCGCGGCAATTCTTGGTGGAAACGGGCAGGCCAATCATGCTGCCGCCAATGCTTATCTTGATCAGCTGGCGTGGCAGCGGCGGGCGTTGGGATTGCCGGCCGTCAGCATAAATTGGGGGGCCTGGAGTGAGATCGGCTCGGCGGCAAACCTCTCCGAAAGACTTGGTGAACTCGGTGTCGGCTTCCTGACGCCGTCGCAAGGCATCACGGCCCTTCAGCACGTCCTGCAAAGCGGAGCGAGGCAACTTGCCGTGCTGCCAATCGATTGGCAGCGGTACCGTAGCCGGATCGGTACGACCGCACATGCATCGCTTTTGTCCCGCATTGGGCAGGCTCCCATTGCCGCCACCCGGCTCGATCGACCTGAGGCGCAGCCAACACGCAATTTCCGGCGTGAGGTGGAGGAGGCGCCGCGGCATCGCCGCCGACCTATGGTCATCGAATTCGTGCGCGAACGGCTTGTTGCGGCGTTAGGCTTGGAACAAAGTCGTCCCGTCGATCCGCAAATGGCGTTCGGCGACATGGGTCTGGACTCGTTGCTGTCCGTCGAATTGCGCAAAGTGCTGGGTGTGGCATTGGGATGCACCTATCCTGCTACTCTTCTGTTCGATTACCCAACCCTCGATTCGCTCAGCACATTCATTATGCAGGAGTGCTGGGGCGCAGAGGAGCCGTCGCAACCCGCTCCGCCCAGGGACGCCGTCGCGAATGTCGAAGACCTGTCGGAAGACGAAGTGGATCGCTTGTTGCGGTCAAAGTTCGGTGTGAGCATTGAATGACGGAATTCCTTGAGCGTGTCAGCCGACTGAGTTCCAAGCAACTGCTGCTGCTCGCGCTCGAGCAGCAGCAGCGCATCGACGCGCTTGAGGCTCGCGCTCGCGCTCCAATCGCAATTGTTGGAATGGCCTGCCGATTACCTGGAGGTGCGGACGATCCGGAGTCCTTTTGGCGCCTGCTCGAAGAACGACGCGACGCTATCGGCGATATTCCCGCGGATAGGTGGGATGCAGATGCCTATTTCAACGCCGACCCCGACGCTCCAGGCTCGATTTCGGTTCGTA
>CADEDX010000854.1 GCA_902826195.1 uncultured Bradyrhizobium sp.
CGATATGCTGTTTGCACGGAAGATCGTGCTGGCGACCGGGCAGGAGGGCATGGGTGACTGGACGGTGCCGGAGCTGCTGCGCCATCTGCCGACGACCCGTTGCGCGCAGGCGGCGCAGCCGATCGATTTTGCGTCCCTGCGGGGAAAGCGTGTGGCGGTAATCGGCGCCGGCGCCTCGGCCTTCGACAATGCCGCGGTCGCGCTGGAAACAGGTGCGGCAGAGGTGCATTTGTTCTGCCGCAGGGCTGAGATCCAGGTTGTCCAGCCCTATCGCTGGCTCACCTTCCGCGGTTTCCTCCGGCACTTTTCCGATCTCGACGATGTCTGGCGCTGGCGTTTCATGCGCACCGTTCTGGAGATGCGGGAAGGTTTTCCGCAGGCGACCTATGACCGCTGCGCGCGTCATGCCAATTTTCACCTGCACGAAGGCGCGCCGGTCGAGGCCGCCACGGAAACGCCCGATGGCATTGAATTGCAGACGCCAAGCGGCGTGTTCGTGGCTGATTTCGTGATCTGCGGCACCGGCATCGACATGAATTTTTCGGGCAGGCCCGAGCTGAAAAACTGCGCCGCCAACATCGCGACCTGGGCCGACCGCTACCAGCCGCCGCCGGACGAGCGCAGCCCGCGCCTTGGTCGCTTTCCCTATCTCGCCGACGACTACGCGCTGACGGAGCGCGTCGCCGGAGAAACCCCATGGATGGCGGACATTCATGTGTTCGCGATCGCCTCCACCATGAGCTTTGGCGCCTCCGGCTCGTCGATTAATGCGATGACCACCGCGGTGCCGAAGCTGGTGCACGGGCTGACGCGTGGCCTGTTCCGCGCCGATGTCGAGCGGCACTGGGCGTCGTTCAGGGCCTATGACGTGCCGCAGGCGGCGGTTGCAAGAAAAATACCGCTCGCCGGCGAAAGGCCGTAACCGGTCCTTGCCGGGACCGCCGGGTCATACCTAGAATGATCGTGCCTCGGGCGGGCGGCAAGTTGGCATATCCTTTGCTTATAAGTTTATGTTCTCATTCAGAAAATCTTGGCAAAACGGGGAATTGGTCGATGGGCGTTACAGGATCCAGGCGTCTGTTTGCGGTGGTTGCCATCGCAGCGTGTTCACTGGCGGCAGGATCGGCGCAGGCGCAAACGCGCGCCGAAACGTTGCGCTACGTGACAGGGGCCTCCGTCAATACGCTCGATCCGAACATCCCAGGTTCGACCCGCGAAGCCTTTGCCGTGAGCTTGAGCACATATGACCGGCTGGTTTCGTTCGGTCGCAAGCAGCTCAACGGCAAATGGGTGTTCGATCTCGGCAAGATCACCGGCGAACTGGCGGAATCCTACGAGGTCAGTCCTGACGGGCTGAAGATGACGTTCCGCCTGCGCAAGGACGCAAAATTTCAGGACGGCTCGCCGGTGACGGCCGAGGATGTCAAATGGTCGCTGGACCGGGTCGTCACCGCGCCGGTGCTCGGCAAGGCGCAACTGCTGACGGGGTCGATGACCTCGGCCGACCAGTTCAAGGTCATCGATCCCCTGACCATCGAGGTGACGCTGCCGAAGCCGGACAAACTGGCGCTGCCCAATCTCGCCACCGTCTATCCGATCATCATCAACTCCAAGCTCGCCAAGGAACATGCGACGGCAGAAGATCCCTGGGCACTCGCGTGGTTGAAAGAAAACACCGCCGGCAGCGGCGCCTACAAGATCGAGACCTTCAAGCCCGGCGAGCAGGTCATCATGAGCCGCAACGCAGCGTGGAACCGCGGCACCGAGGACAAGTCGGCGTTCTTCAAGCGCGTCATCGTGCAGTCGGTGCCGGAGCCTGCGACGCGCGCCAACCTGGTCGAGCGCGGCGATGCTGATCTCGTCATCGACCTGCAGGCCAGCGACGTGCAGTCGCTCGAGGCCAAGGCCAAGCTCAAGGTGATATCGACCCCGCAGTACAACGCGGTCACCTTCATCTCGATGAACAACCAGATCCCGCCCTTCGACAACGTCAACGTACGCCGTGCCATCGGGTTTGCGCTGCCTTATGACGACATGTTCAAGGCGGCATTGTTCGGCCGCGGTTCGCCGCTGTTCGGCGCGACCTGGGCGGACGGCAAGCCGCCGAGCGGCGCCTATCCGCTCCCGCAACCGGTCAAGCTCGATCTCGAAAAGGCCAAGGAGTATCTGAAGGCGGCGGGCATGCCGGACGGCTTCTCGACCACGTTCAGCTTCAATGTCGGTCAGGCCTCGACGGCCGAGCCGATGGCGGCGCTGGTGAAGGAATCTCTCGCCAAGATCGGCATCAAGGTCGACATCCAGAAGCTGCCGGACGCGCAGATGTCGACGCAGATCAACGAGAAGA
>CADEDX010000855.1 GCA_902826195.1 uncultured Bradyrhizobium sp.
TGAACCATGCAACGCCGCCGCCCACGAGCACGATGACCAGCAGGCCGAGCAGGATCTTTTTGAGCATCTTCGTCTAGCCTCAAAGTCCCGCGATCAGGGCGTCACACCCCGTGCCTGCAAACATGCTGTGTACGTCTGCCTGATCTGCCGCTGACAGCGCCGAGAATTCGTCCCGGATCCATTTCAGGCACTTGGCCTGATAGGGAAAGGTCGGCTGCTTCCACGCCCGGCCATCGATCTCCGCCTCGAAAGCCTCCATCCTCGCCATCACCGCATGCGCATTTGCAAGAAGGAATGGCGCATACACTCGGCCAATCTCGGTCAGGAGCGGCTTCAGGCGCTCTGCCGCTGTCGCGCGCGGCGCCCAGTGGTTGTCTTCCGGCGCAAGGCCGGAAAGATCCTCCATCCGATCAAGCCATGCGCGAACGCGGCGCGAAACCTTCGTCATGATGGCCGCCGAAGTCGGTTCGATGATGCCGAGCTGGGTCAGCTGGCCATAGATCGCGAAGTCGGCCGACGAAGGACGAGCGCCAAAGACATAGCCCTGCATCTGCACCAGCTTGTCCAGAATGAAGAGCAGGCGGGTGTAGCTGCTCTCGATCGTCTCTGCCGTTGTCGCATTCGAGCCAACGACATAGAGCCGGTCAATCTGCCGCCTGGAGATGAAGGCTGCGGCCGATGCTGCTTCCTCGTCGCTGACAGCCGGTTCGTTCCAGAAGATCAGCATCGGCCCGGCATTGTCTGCATCGGCCTGATGCGCCCAGCGGAAGTGGAACATGCACTTGGTCAGCCACTCGTCGCCATAGTCTTCGATCAGGTAGTTGAGAAAGGCGAGCACTGGATCGCCGGGGAGGGCGGAGCGTCCCTGATGTTCCGCTTCGAGCCTGCGGATTATCGGGGTTGAATCCACAACAGCATGATGTCCACCCTCGGCCTTTGGAAAGTAGAATGTCGGCAGCAGCTTCACCGCGGGCTCGGGATACCCTTGGGGCGGATTGCGATGGCTGGCCCATACAACAGCGTACGGAATGCGGCGATAGCGCAGCAAAGCAACCATCTTGCGTGTATAGGGCGAGCCCGCCGCGCCCATAAGCGTCAGCGGATTGGCGGATGCAACCATGTCTAGACCTCCGACAGCGGGAAATGGCAGTTACAATGCCAACACAGTCGCGCGTCAACCGGACCCGACCGACACCTGCCTCACTTGCCCTTGAAGACGGGCTGACGCTTCTCGAGGAAGGCTTGCCGTGCCTCCTTCGCATCTTCGCTGGTGAAGGCCCGTCGAATATTCGCCAGCTCATAGCGGAGCTGTTGCTCCATGTCGGTGGATTCCAGCGACTTCACTAATCCGCGCTTCAGCAGGCGCAGGGTGATAGGCGACCACCGGCACAGCTCTTCGCAGTACTCGGCGAGCCTGTCGGCGAACTTCGCATCATCCACGACCTCTCCAGCCATGCCGAGCGCCACCGCCTCGTCGCCGAGCACTGTGCGGTTCTCCATCATGAACCGCATAGCGCGCTCGTAACCCATTGCCTGGGGCAGGGTGATCGTAAGGCCGCCGTCGGGCGAGCCTCCAATTCGGGTGTAGCCGGCCATGAGGCGCGCGCTCTTCGCGACCAAGCGAACGTCGCAGGCCATGGCAAGACCAAGTCCAGCTCCCACCGCAACGCCGTTGACTCCACCCACCACCGGCTTGTCGCAGCGCTTGCGGATCGACAGCAGGAAGTGGCCGACCCAGTTGATGTCGTCGAGTTGCGCATTCTGCGGACTAAGCGGAGAGGTGCGTTCCTTCATGGTCAGGTCCAGTCCAGCGCAGAATGCGTCTCCGGACCCGGTGATGGCGACAACCCAGACGTTGTCGTCCTTGGCCGCGTCGTCGATTGCGTTGACGACAGACCAGGCAAGTTCATCCGACAGTGCGTTCTTAACATGGGGGCGGCTGAGCATCACCGTGCGCACGTGGCCTCGGTCGGAGATTCTCACAAGGTCAGTCATCATGTCCTCTCTTGCAGCCTGTAGCCGTGGTCATCTCAAAGGTTTGCCCTATCGCTGTGCTCAGCGCCAGTTGTGGCCCCGTGGACGGGGGGCTGGTGACGGGCCAGAGTCAGAATGAAGGAGCAGAGGCAGAGGATCGGATGATGCGGGTCATCCTTCACGAGCCTCGCGACAGAGGAAGATAGATATGGTGACTGCATTGCGCGTGGTGGTGGGCATCGCAGGCCTGCTGGGATCGCTGGTTGCAGCGCGGATGTGGATCGCGCCGGCGGAAGTGGGGGCCCAGCTGGTCGTTGCCGCTTCTGGGGCGGTGGGGGTGGCGAGGATACGCGCCGATA
>CADEDX010000856.1 GCA_902826195.1 uncultured Bradyrhizobium sp.
CGGTCCAACCTTCTCTCCGGCTTCCCCGGAATGGGTTTTTACACGGCCAAGACCCTCAGCTGACGTCAAGCGTTACTCTGCAGGAGGTCCCCAATCTTTTCGAGACGCCTTACGGGATCGAGGGTCGCGAGCAGCGCCTGCTTATCCGGAATCGAAAGCTCGATATGCGATGCAATCATATCGGCGAGCCTGCCAGGATCGCGGATCCGTTCAAACGGCGGCTTGATTTGCGGAACATGCGAATAACCTTGCTTTATTGCATCCCGAAATGAATGGAGCATGAAATATGCTTTGGCTTTCATCAGGATCAGGTCTGAGTCCGGCACATCCGCGGCAACTTGTTCGTCGAGAACTTCGACATCGGCGACATCGCCGTCCGCCTGGCCGACGAAGTTTTTGATCATGACGCGCCGATGGATTTGGGTCAGCGCCTTCCATCTGCCGTCGGCCAGTTGTTCTAGGGTGAGGACGCTACCAAAAACGCCGACGTCATAGACATCAGCAAGTTCGGGCTCGTCGACGTCGGAGCTTCTTTGGAGCGCGACTACAATCTGTCGCGCGCCTTGAAAGGCCCGCCGAAGCGCCTGAATGGTTTTGGCGCGGTCGGCGTAAAACGGCACGATCCCGCCGGGGAACGGCACGAAATCACGGATCGGCATGGCGGGATGGCGTCCGGCCTCCGGGGCGTGCGTTGCGGCTGCGACTAACGGTCCCCCACGGCCCGCCTGGATCTGCGCCGACAGCGTGTTCCAGTCGGCGACACCGAACATTTTTGAGACCAACTCCAGGCTCTCGCTGTGGCTGATGGTGACCGTTTTGGCAGTCAGGGAGGCGCGCAGGGTCTGCGCCATGACCTTTGCATCGCGAAAATCGCGCATGACTTAGTCCTTTGACTAAAGCGAACCAGGCACATCAGGTGGTTGCGTTGCTGACCCGGTCGCTCGGGCAAAGGAAAGCCAATAAAGGGCTCGATACGTTCACCGTTCCCGTGTGGGTGCAACCAGCAGGTCGTATCAACCGCCACAAAATCTGGCCTGGAGGCGGCTCGGTGTCAATCACCTATCGAGCTGCAGTGAAGGATCGCACTAGGTCGCCTGTTGGCCCGAAGCAACCGTCCGGCGATGGTTTTGCCCAAGTCCGGTTTTGACCCCGTAGCAGACGGGAGGGTTTACGCCGACGCGCAACCTGAGAGAAGTAAGAGGACCAGAATCATTTAATAGTAGTTGGCGGGCCCGTCGTCATATAAAGCTAGTCCGAGTTTTTAGCGCAGATCGACGAGGTTATACGGTGGACGGGTCGGAGAAATATCGCTCATTCTTTGCCAAGCTCATTTGCACCGCAGCCAAGCTCGAAGATCCACGTATCGAGGAGGCGTTTCGCACGGTGAAGCGCGAGCCCTTCGCGGGACCGGGGCCGTGGTGGCTTCACCTCGGCGGCCACCCAGCGGTGCAAACGCCTGACGATGATCCCGTATTTCTCTATCAAGACCTCTTGCTCGCGCTGGATCGCGAGCGCGAAATCAATATTGGGATGCCTGGCGCGCATGCCCTTTGGTTGGGAGCCTGCAAAATCATGCCGGCCGAGACCGTGGTGCAGGTTGGAGTGGGCAGTGGCTACTACACCGCGATCCTCGCTCATCTCGTCGGCGCGGACGGACGGGTCTACGGCTATGAAATCGACGAGGTATTGGCGGCACGTGCTCGCGAGAACCTCAGAGACGTGCATCAGGCGGAGGTGCGAACTCAATCGGGCGTCGCGTCGAACTTGCCGCAAGCGGACTTGATCTACGTTTGCGCTGGCGGCGCGAAGCCGAGCCGCATGTGGCTCGACGCATTGCGTCCGGGAGGGCGCCTATTGTTTCCGCTCGCTCCGCACGGTGTGTTAGGCGGCATGTTGCTGATCACAAGGCCCGACCAAGGCGGCTCCTGCTGGCCAGCAAAGTTTGTCAGTCGGGCCGCATTCATTGGCTGTGTGGGTCTTCAAGACGAGGAAGCAGGCCCTCGTTTGAAGGAGGCGTTTTCGAAGAATTGGGGCGGCGTGCGTTCGCTTCGCCTCGATGGTTCGCCCGATGAAAGCTGTTGGTTTGCAGGTGACGGCTGGTGGCTTTCCACAGCGGAGACGGTCACGACCGCTCCGGCATAGCCATGCGTCAATTGAGGTCGGCTTCTGGCCGATTGTGTTGAAAAAGGCGGCAGTTGCGACGCAGGTTGATCAGTGATTCAGTCTGTCTAATTGGCAGGACTGAAGATCATGATGGGGCATCGGCAAGTCGACCGGCTCGGTCTGGACGGTGCCGTGCTAGATCACTCGACCTTTTCCAAGAACAGG
>CADEDX010000857.1:0-1188 GCA_902826195.1 uncultured Bradyrhizobium sp.
ATTTCACACTGCGTCATCGCGTCTGGACCATCCTCGCTTCGATAGCGCTCGTAGCTGTCTCGGGATTCCTGGCGATGTCACTCGGATCGGAATTTCTGCCCAAGCTGGAAGAAGGGGCACTGGCCATTAACGCAGTCCGCCTGCCGGGCGTGTCGCTGGCGGAGGCAATCAAGATGACCAACACCCTGGAGCGCGCCATCCACGAGTTTCCCGAGGCGCGTACAGTGGTCACCCGCATCGGACGGCCGGAGATCGCTACCGATCCCATGGGTGTAAACGCGGGGGATACCTACGTCTTGCTGAAGCCGCAAGATCAATGGACCTCCGCCACTTCCCGTGAAGAACTCGTCGGCAAGATCGAGGCCAAGCTCAAGGAACTGCCCACGATGAACTATACGTTTTCGCAACCCATCGAATTTCGCATGATGGAGTTGATCGAAGGAGTGGGTTCCCGTTCCGATGTCGTGATCAAGATCTTCGGTGAGGACCTCGACGAACTGCGGCGGCGCGCAGAGGAGGTTGCCAAAGCCCTCGCTGGTGTGCGTGGTGCGGCCGATCTCAAGGTGCAGCAGCTCACCGGGCAACCCATGGTCAGCATCAAGGCGAATCGCGAGGCCATCGCCCGCTACGGCATCAACGTCGCCGATGTCCAACAACTCATTCAGACAGCGATCGCGGGAACGCAAGCATCCACGGTTTTGGAAGGTTTCAAGCGATTCGACCTCGTCGCCCGGCTAACACCTGAAGCCAGAAACAGTGCCCAGGCTTTTGCGAACCTGCTGGTCAGCACGCCCACGGGTCAAAAGATTCCGTTGGGCCAACTAGCGGAGTTCCGCAGCGAGGAAGGGCCGCTCGAAGTGAGCCGTGAGAACGGCCAGCGCCGGATTTCCATAGAGGTCAACGTCCGGGGCCGCGATGTTGGCAGTTTCGTCGCTGACGCGCAGAGCGCCGTGGACAAGGCAGTCCGCCTCAAGCCCGGTTACCTGATGGAATGGGGCGGGCTTTGGGAACACCTCGATTCCGGCCGGGCGCGGTTGATGATCGTGGTACCCATAACGTTCGTGCTGATCTACCTGCTGTTGTTTATCACGTTCCATTCTCTCGGCCAGGCCACGCTGGTGTTCACCGGTATCCCCTTCGCGGTAACCGGTGGAGTGTTTGCCCTTCTTTTGCGTGGTATGCCGTTCT
>CADEDX010000857.1:1198-2324 GCA_902826195.1 uncultured Bradyrhizobium sp.
ACAACCGCGATGCTGGCATGAGCTGGCTCGATGCGGTCCGGATCGGAGCCGTGTCTCGCCTCCGCGCGGTGCTCATGACCGCCGCCGTCGCGAGCTTCGGCTTCCTCCCGATGGCGCTCTCCACAACCTCCGGGGCGGAAGTGCAACGTCCTCTCGCGACGGTCGTCATCGGTGGGCTGACCACTTCGACGTTGCTAACGCTCTTGGTTTTACCGACGTTGGTTCTGGCCTGGCAGGCCCGTAGGAAGGAGGCTCCCCATGCCCAAGAATGAGAAGTCCCGCACGTTGAAAATCGGCGGGATGGACTGTGCCGAGGAAGTGTCGATCCTCAAGCGCGAGATCGGCCCCCTGGTCGGAGGTGAACAGCACTTGGCGTTCGACATCCTCAACGGCAAGATGACGGTTCTTCCCACAGCCGCACCCACGGACCCGGAAGACCTCATCCGGGCCGTCCGCAAGACGGGAATGACGGCGGCTATCGCTGTACCGGCGGAGACAGCGCGGAGCGGAGCCAGTTGGTGGACCAGCCACGCTCGCACAGCGCTTACCGTCACCAGTGGTGTGCTCACCGCTATGGCGTTCTCGCTCCATTACGCATTGGCTGGCGGATGGGCGGAGGTGCTCGGATCGGAGGGGCTCGGAAACTCACACGCGGTTCCATTGCCGGTGAGGGTGCTCTATTTGCTCGCCGTGCTGGCGGGCCTATACCTGGTTCTCCCGAAAGCGCTGTTCTCGTTGCGCCGTGGCCGTCCGGACATGAATCTGCTCATCACCATCGCCGTTTCCGGCGCCATCGGCATCGGCGAGTGGTTTGAGGCCGCTACGGTCGCATTTCTGTTCGCGCTTTCCCTGACTCTAGAATCCTGGAGCGTCGCTCGCGCTCGCCGCGCCATCGAGAAGCTCCTGGATCTGGCGCCTGCTGTGGTGCGAGTTGTTCAGCCGGACGGAAGCATTCAAGAGACTCCGGCAGCAGCCGTCGCAATCGGCACAGTGTTCGTGGTCCGCCCAGGAGAACGGATTGCACTTGATGGCGAGGTGGTCAAGGGCATCAGCGATGTTAACCAAGCTCCCATCACGGGGGAGAGCCTACCCGTTGCCAAGGAGCCGGGAGCCGACGTATTCGCTG
>CADEDX010000858.1 GCA_902826195.1 uncultured Bradyrhizobium sp.
CGACGCGGTCGGCCAATCCCTTGAGGATGAGATCGACGGACTGAAAGGAGCGCGACGTCTGGTCTGCGATCACCAGCGCGACACGAGCGAGGCCCGCCTGGGTCTCTTTTTCTACCCTACCGTGCAGATGCCAGATTGCGCTCCCGGTCGCGACGACCGACAGCACCATCAGGAAAGCCGCCACGATCATCGGCAGATAGAGAAAAATGGAATCCTTCGACGATCGCGCCGTCGCGACGTCAGGCTGCCCGGGAGGTTCGTGAGCCATCAAGCCGGCTTCCTTGCTTCGAGCGGCAGCGCGGCCGTTGTCTTCGCGATGGTCTCGATCAGCAGCGGCATGATGCCATCGACGACTTCGATCGAAGGCAGTTCGAGTTCGATCTGGCGGGCAATTTCCGCAAGCCTCGCCGCACCAAAACTGCTCGCGGCGCCCTTCAGCACATGCGCGGCGCGCCGCGCAGCCTCGAGTTGCTCCGATTCGACAGCGAGTTCGATCGCCTCACGCGCCACGCGGGCGGCGAGCGGCAACTCCGACAGCATGCCAGCCAGTTCGTCCGGATCGAGCGCTTCGCGAAGCAGGCCGATCTGATCCTCGTCCAGCAGCGGAATATTTTCTAGTTGGTCAGACATCCCGGTTCTTCTTGTTTTATCGGGTGGCATTCGCCCGCGGCCGGCAAACGATCGCCGGAAAGCACGCATTGCTTGCGGGTGCCCGGTAGCTGGTCGCCTCGCCGATCGATGCAAATAATCGTCGTATCGTCCGGCAGGATGGCGGCATCCGCAATGCCGGTTAAACGGCACAGCCCGTCGATCACATCGCCCGGGGCGAGATCTGGCTTCACGGCATCGACTGCTGCGACGAGACCGGCTTCTCCGATACGCTCTCCGGATATGTTCGGGAACTCAGGTAATCCGTCGCTGAACAACAACAGCCTCGAACCCGGCCCAAACGCGTGGACCTGCTGCTCATATTGAAGGCCGGGCGCAATCCCGAGCGGAACGCCGGAGGTCTCGAAAAGATGCGACGGACCCTCGATCCCGGCCGTAATGATCGGCGGCGGCGAGCCCGCGGATGCGACCAGCAATGTTCCCGCCGCATGATCGACGATCGCATACAGGAAAGTGGCGAACTGCCCACGCGGCAATAGATGAGTCAACCGCTCGTTGAGCACTGACAGCAGCCGGGCCGGATCGCGATGCAACGACCTGTGTTCATGAATCAGCGCATGCAGGCGGAACGTATTCAGCGCCGCCCTTACGCCGTGTCCGGTGAAATCAGCGACGAAAACACCGAACCGGGATTCGTCGATCGGTAGCAAGCCCCACAGGTCTCCTCCAATTTCCGAGGAGGACCGGCTGAACGAGCCCAGTCTCAGCCCCGCGGAAGACGCCAGCGCCAGCTGCGCTTCCGGGGACGGGAGCAGGTCGAGCTGCATGCGGCGAGCCGAATCAAGCTCGAGCGAGGTACGTTCGCGGTATTGACGCAACTCCTGCAGCAATTCCCGTCGTTCGAGATGCACGATGACACGAGCGACCAGTTCGGACGGGTTGATGGGCTTGGACAGGAAGTCGGAAGCGCCGGCGGTGAACAGATTACCCATCTCCCTGCGATTGACGGTTGCCGTCTGCACGAGGATTGGAATGTCGACCGTGTCCGGGTGCGCGCGGGCCAGCTTGCAAATCTCCAGCCCGCCGATATCGGGCATCTGCATATCCAGCAGCACCAGGTCCGGCTGAAACGAGCAAAACAGTTCCAGCGTCGCCTTCCCGCCTTCGGCGACCTTCAGGTTCCTGAAATTCTGCTTTTGAAGAATGCCGACGAGCAGGCGGCGGCTCAGCGGATCGTCGTCGGCGATCAGAATCCTGGCGTCGCGAATGCTGTTGCTCACCGCACCGTCCGCTGCAGCGACGTACGAAAACGCGTCCACCTGTTCCTGGTTCATATGCGGAAGCCCAGCTTGATCGCCCTGCCGCCGTGAAGCAGGACGACGCGGTCGCAGATCGTTTCGAGGATGGACAGCCCCCGGCCGCTGCCGGCCGGACTGTCGCCAATCGTTTCGCTCAACGAGGGCACAGCTGCCTTGTCATAACCGTCGCCGCTGTCTCGAATGACGACATAGAGCATCTTCGAGTTCCAGAGCGCATCGACGCGAACCATGCCGCCGGCAACCTCGGGAAGCGCCAGCTTGCGCTCGATCGACTCGTGGAATTCAACGAAGCGTTCGAGGTTGTCGCGCAGACCCGCTTCGATTCGGAGGCTCCCGTGCAGGACAGCGTTCATTACCTCCTCCTTGTGCTCCGTGTTGCTCGCGTCGTGC
>CADEDX010000859.1 GCA_902826195.1 uncultured Bradyrhizobium sp.
GCCACGTCCCGCGCCCCGAAGAAAACCTACCGCCGCGTTTCCCTGCAGCCGGCGGCTTCGGCTTCCTCCACCGAGCAGAACCAGCGCGTACCCTTGGAAATCTTCATCTCGATCTTCGCATACCAGCGGCTGGTCGGCTGGTGAAAGATGCATTCGCCTGATCGGTTGACGTTACCCTTGATGGTGCAGTCGGGCGAGGGCGCGCTCGATCCCGACGCCGACGCCAGCAGGATCGCCCTTGCATGCTCCGGCGGGGTGATGGCGCCGAGAATGGCGGTCTTCTTGTTGCGGATGCGCCAGTCCCACGGCGCGATGAACGCGCCCTGCCACATGCCGGCTTTGGCTTCGCGCGCGGTCTTCTCGTCGGCCTCGTAGTCGCGCGAGACCCTCGTCAGCGCCAGCGCCCAGCCGTTCGAAACCATCCATTTCTGGATGTCCTCGCCGTCGGCCTCGCAGCGCGCCACGGTGCGGCCGCGGCGGTCGGTGACCGCCCTGGAATGGCAAGTCCAGCTCTTGCCGCCGAAATGCTTCGTTAGTTCGTCGCGCGCGGCGGCGCCGCAAGCCCAGCGCTCGCCCTTGGTGTTGAGGCAGAGCTGATCGACCGACGGCGCGTCGATGCCGCCAAGGCGGATGCGGCTGTTGCCGATATGGAGATAATCGCCCTCGCGGATTTTCGGCACGCCGGTGATGTCGGCCGCCTGCGCCATGGCGGGAAGCGACAGCAGCAAAACCGCGCACAGCAATTTCCGTAATCTCATCGGCAGTCCCTGCAACGGAATCATGCGAGTGTGCGGACATTGACGCGATCTTGCCAGACCCCGAATACCGCATCGGTTTCAACTTCCCGTCATTGGCAGAGAGCGAATGGCGAGTGGCGAATACGAACGACGCCATTCGCCATTCGCTATTCGCCATTCGCCAATCTCTTCCTCGCCAACGCCAGCGCCATCAGTACGAACGCCGACGTCACCTCGGGCCCGCCGACCAGGATCCGCGTCGGCGTCTTCATCTTGTTCCATTCATAGGCCTTGTACGGCCCATGCCTGCCGCCTTCGCCGAGGAGGGCTGTGATGCAATTGAGCGCCGGCGCAAAAGTCTTCACGTCGGCGCCGAGATGCGTCAGCGCCATCAGCGCCAGCGCGGCATCGAACGGGTTCATCTCGCGCGCGATCAATTCGCCTTCGACATAGGCCAGCACCTTGCCGCGGATGAACGCGAACGCGCCGTCCGGATCGATCTCCCGCCGTGCCGCCTCCGGCAATGCCATGAACGCGGCATGGCAGCGGCCGAAATAGGCGGAGTACAGTTCAGGCAGATAATAGATGTGCGAGCGCGGATTGCTGAACGCGCCGCTTTCGGCCAGTTTCCGTTGGAAGCCTAGGATGCGATGCACCATCTCCAGCCGCTGCGGCGTCTCCAGGATGTTCCAGCGCTTCAGGTTGCGGAACGAGACTTCGAGAATGTCGAGGTTCAGCGTCGGATCGAGGTCGTTGCCGTACGGCCGTTCGCCCCTGATGTTGTCGATCCAGGTGACGACGCCGCCCTCGTAATCGATGTGGTCGTTCAACGGAACGGTAACGCGCGGCTCGTTGGCGCCCTCGCGCACCTGATAGCCGCGGTAGAAATCGAGCAGCGGTTGGTCGAGGATCGGATCGGTCGAGCCGGCCTGTGTCGCCGCCGAGAACGCGCAGGCGGTGGTGTCGCAGTCCGGCACGTAGATGCCAAAACCTAAATCCTGCTTGATCTGGGCAAAGAAGCGCGAGAAACGCGGATGCGGCAGCGGCGCCAGCGCGGTGACGACGCGGACGGTCGAGCCGTCATGCGAGGGCACTTCTTCAGCCGATGTCTTCAGGCAGAAATCCACCATGTCGGTGATGGCGCGGCGCGACGCCGAGGCTTCTTCGGCGGTAGCCAGCCCGCTTTCGACATAGCTCAGCAGCGCCTCGGTGAAGAAGGCGTCGTAATAGGCTGAGCGGTGGCGGATCTGCACCGGCTCCCACATCGGTTCGGCGATTCCGGTCCAGGGCGGGTTGATCAGGGCACGTGCCGGCGAATGCGCGATGAAGATCCGCGCCAGGCTGAACAGCAGCGTCGAGTTCTTGTAGCCGCGCGAGTTCAGCCCGGTCAGCGCCATCAGCATCTCGTTGCCGCCCATGTCGGCGTCGCCGATCAGGTTGAAGGCGGCGTAGGTCGGGATGAAGCCGTTTTTGGAAAACGAGCCCAGCAGGTGCGCAGCGCAGCGGCGGATCGCCCGGTCGATCTCGCCGACGCCAGGCGCCCGGCCGGGCAACGCCACCGGCGGCGGGCAGGGATGGCT
>CADEDX010000860.1 GCA_902826195.1 uncultured Bradyrhizobium sp.
TGAGGGTGTTGCTCATGCGGTAGAGCTTGTTTGACGTGTAGTCGCCGGCAATGAGTCCGCCACCGAACTGTTGAACGCTGCGGACCTTCCAACGGTCGAGGCTGTAGGATCGGCGCTCGTGCCACTGACCGTTCGCGCTGTCCCAGCACCACGAGAACGTGGATCCGGAGATGGAGTAGAAGGCGTGTCCACCGTCCGACCACGAGCAGGATGTGATGGACGACACGTCAGGCTCGTCGCGGATCGAACGGTCAACTGAGTGCGTCGAGATCTTGCGCGCGCTCAGGTTCTCGACGATGCAGATGCCACTGTAGGCGCCCTGAGCATCCGTCGCAGCGAACGCAATCGAATCCGTCACCGCGGTCTGCGTGACGATCGGGACGGGAGACACCGAGCCCGCCGCGTAGCATCCCACATTGATGACGTGAGAGCGCGTGAACGGCGAGTCCGCCCCGCCTGACAATAGCCAGAACTCTGTCGACCGTGTTCCAAAGAGAACACTGTGCTGACCGAGAGCCTTGCCCATCAGCAGACCGTCACGGCTCGATTCAGCGGTCGCGAAATCCAGAGCATCGAACACAGACGCATTGTCGATCCCAGACCACGAGAACCGCCCGTTGGGATGCGTGTAGACGTGATAGCCGCCGTTGTAGTGGACGCTGTTTGGAGGCGGCAAGTCGCTGTCGGCGAGGTCCGTGACGGTCAGGCCCGTGATGATCTTGACGATACCGTCGCAGACCACGGAGATTTCGCCGGCGCGGTTGGAGGCCATCGTGACGATGCCGTCAGAGGCCATGCCGCCGATCGGCGAAGCACCACCAGTGCCGGTCGTATCCACACGATAGATCGCCCGGCCCGCAGTGACGTAGAGATAGGCATCGAGGTCGATCATCGCCCTGACCGCGCCGCCATCCGTCAGCGTCGCGAATGCAGCAAGCCCAGCCGACGCATAAACCGGGATCGGGTGCTTGCCCTCTTTCCCAGCTTCTTCCGGGTAGCAGTTGATCAGTCGGGCCTGGCCTGATTGACCATACCTTCCTGGGTTTGACTGCGTTCCGATTTCAAGAGGGACGATGGTCATCAGTAGCTCGAGAACGTGGTTTGTTCGCCGGAAGGGCGCTTGGACTGCTGGCGGCGAAGGCGGGACAAAATCGCCAGCTCTTGCGCGTGACGCTGCACGGGCGGGTTGTCGCCCTTGAATGAATTGCGGACCTCGTTTTCCATGAGGTCACAGAGGATGCCGAACACCTGATCGGGGATTTCCTCAGTGTTTCGCGTGGTGTTTGCCCAATAAACGAGGCCATCGTCGCGCCACTCGCGCAGCTTGCTATCGTAAGCAGCTTCGACATAGGCGGCGTCGGTAGCCGAGGCTTCTTCATCTGGCGCGATGACGTTCAGTTGCTTGAGCGTCTGCGCCGAGAGCTGGGCTTTAGTTCGCATTGGGCTGGCGTCCGCGGCGCTTTGGCGCCTGCTCAGGCTCGGCCGGTGTGGCCGGTTCCTCGTTGTGCGCGAACAGCACGCTATTCTTGAGCTTCTTGATCGCGTGGGCGTCGGTCACTTCAACCGGATCGCCAGCCTTGAACGTGTGGCCGAAGATGGTCGTTGACCCTTCGCCAAGATACATGAATTTCATCGTCACCCCTCAAAGGTGAGAGCGGGGGTTTCCCCCGCTCTCAGTTTCGTTAGACAGCCGCAACCAAGGCGGTGTCGGAGAACTCGGGGTCGACAAAGTAGCGGATCGAGAACTTCAGCGTGCCAGTAGCCGGCGTGCCCGACGCCGTGCTGACGAACGCGCGAAGCTGGGTCCGAGCCGTGCACTTGTAGAGGTGCGCAGCCTGAGCCATCGTCGTGTTAATGCCGGTGGCCTGACCCGTCGTCGCATTGGCGATGATCAGCTCTTCGGTGCCGACAATGCCGACGTCGACAACAAAGGCGGTGCCGCCGTCAACGTCGCTGATCGAGAGCGTGCAGCCCTCGATGATGGCTCCCTTAGGGAGCCACAGCAACCCAACTTCGTCGTCGGCGTTGTCGATCATCGCCGTGGTGAGAGCGATGATCACAGTGTCGCACTGCAACTGTCGCGCCCAACCAAGCCCGTACGTCGTGCCATAGGCGGCCGACTTAGAAGTTTGATAAACTGCCATGTGAGTGTGCTCCTATCAGGCCACGGCTGCGGTGTAGACGGTGACGATGCCGACGTCTTTGTTCAGGGCGCCGTTGGCACCGTTGTTCCAACGCAGCTTGTCCATGCCGTGCGCGAACTCGATGCCGACGCCATCCACGAAGCCGTAGTCGTCTTCCTTCTTGGAAGTCGGC
>CADEDX010000861.1 GCA_902826195.1 uncultured Bradyrhizobium sp.
GTTCGTCGACCCTGTTCTCACCTACAAAACGCTACGCGGGCGCGGCACCGATTCGAATGCCTTCGGCGTCACCGTCACTGGCGGCTACGTGTATCGCGGCAAGGCCCTGCCGTCTCTCGTGGGCAAATACATCTTTGCCGACTGGTCCCGCAGCATGGCCATTCCCGATGGCACCCTGCTCGTGGCGACAATTCCTTCCGGCGCCGACGCGGGCGCCCGCTGGACCGTTGAACCGCTCGCCTTGAAGGAGTTTCCCAACGGACGTATCAAGTCGTTCATCTGGGCCCTTGGCGAAGATGCTGAAGGCGAGCTTTACGTATTGGCGAACGGGATGAACTCGGCGTTCGGCACGCGCGGAAAAGTGTACAAACTCGTGCCGCAATTAGTAGCGCCATGACACCAATTCTTCCACGGAGACGATGTCGCGCTTGAGGTTCCTTATGATGAGCGAATAAGTTTGAGCCATGCCCGCTGAAGTCAAAAAGTCACCAGCTGACCGCAATACGCAATTCATCAAGGATGCGTCAAAAGGGAAGCTGAAATCGGTTCGCGCCTGGATTGATGAGGGTATGCCGGTGAGATGGCGCGGGAATGGGAACACAACCGCATTGATTGCTGCTTCCGAGAATGGGCAAACCAAAGTGGTTGCTGAGCTGATTCGTGCCGGCGCGGAACTGAATGCGACAACCACGGGGCGCTGGTCCGCATTGGCTCTCGCCGCAGCTCGAGGACATTTGGATGTCGTCAAGCTACTCTTGGGAGCAGGCGCGGACCCAAACCTTGAAACAAAACTCGGCGACACTGCGTTGTCGGTCGCGACGAGGAATGGACACCGTCGTGTGACGGCACTCCTTGAAGAACGCGGGGCACGTATTTCCACGTCAATGCCTCTGCACGAAGCGGCGCATGCCTATCTCACGCAATTCGCCTTGTCGCAACAGACTAAGAGTCTTTTCGGCAAGCCACCGTCTCGGCATGCGCGTGCAGCGGCAGCGTCGCGAGCAGAAGTTCTTTTCAAGGAAGTTCAGCGTTTGGTTTGCTCAGGCGCACAGGGCGGAGACTACAGCCTCTGGCAGGCGGCGCGGCTCGCTCATGAGCCGATACTAGATTTACTGTTGAAGGCAAGAGCAAATCCAAATTCGGCTCCACATATTTCCTCGGCATTGTCAGATGCCTGCGAGGAAGGGCATCTGAGCATCGTTCGCAAGCTGTTGGATGGAGGAGCCAGCGTTAATTATGGTGGAAATGGAAGAGCTCCAATTCTCGTCGCTGCCGAACACGGCCACGCCCATATCGTTGCTGAGTTAATCCGCCGCGGCGCCGATGTGAATGCGCGTGCGCGCCTCGGGCCAACGCCCCTGACCCTTGCCACCACCAAAGAAAATCTGAAATTGATGCAGATCCTGATCGAGGGAAATGCGGATGTGAATTTGACGGGCACTGTCGAGATCGGACCACGTCCCAAGCCAACGGTCGAAGTGGAACGCCTCGAGGACAGCAGACACTTCACTCGAACGACGCATTCTCCTAGAGCACCAGAAGCTCTGGATGTTCCGCCGCTTGTCGTCGCAGTGCGACGCGGATTGCCTCAGGCAGTTAAACTCCTGCTCGACGCTAAGGCAGACACAGAACGAACTGACAAGGAAGGGCTGACTGCAATGGCTTGGGCGAAGAAGCTTAAGCATAAAAGCATCCAGAAGCTTCTCGCGCAATCGGACGCCAATATAACCGTTGACGTCGATGGCTCTGCGGAGAACGCCTTGGTACTCGCGGCGGAATCTGGAGATTTGGCGCGAGTGCGAGCACTGCTTTCAGCAGGTGCCGACGCGAATGCGCACGTGGATTCCGTCGAGGAGCGAAGAACGCCATTGGCCGGTGCGGCGAAAGCCGGCCATGCCGGGATCATTCGGATGTTGGTTGCGGCAGGGGCGGAGGTGGAAAAACCCGTTGGAGAAAGACTCGGAACAGTCGGCCAGACGCCGTTGATGCTAGCTGCCGAGAGAAAGCACGTCGCTGCGGTCAAAGTGCTTCTTGAAGCCAAAGCTGAAGTCGCGGCCACTGATGCCGGTGTTTTTGGCGGAGGCGGAGAATCGCCACTGCACTATGCGGCGCGCGGCGGAAGCCGAGAAGTTGTTGAACTGCTAATCAAGGCAGGTGCGAAGGTTTCGGCGCGTACCAAATATGGCAATACGCCCCTGAAGATTGCTTCTGGTGAAGGCCATAAAGAGGTCATCGAACTCCTACTTCATGCCGGCAGCCGGGTGATGCCGCGTAAGGGCAGAGTGTCGGAAGCTCTACAGAATGCAGCG
>CADEDX010000862.1 GCA_902826195.1 uncultured Bradyrhizobium sp.
CGCGGCGCAAGCGGCGCTGCCGAAGCCGCCGGCGAAGCCCGAAGAATACGCGTTCACACCGAGCGAGGAATTCGTGAAGGCGCATGGCGATCTCAAAGATGATCCCGCGCTCGCGATCGGCCGCCAGGTGGCGCACAAAATGGGGCTGGCGCCGGCGCAGTTTCAGACGCTGGTCGAAACCTTTTACGGCCAAATGAACGAGGCCGGCCTGCTGCAGCCGCCGATCGACGCCAGCGCCGAGATCGCCAAGTTGATGCCGAAAGATGGCGACGGCATCACCAAAAAGTCGGCAGCGCTGAAACGCATTACCGGCGTGCACGGCTGGGTCGAGGGCCTGCGCGCGGCCGGCAATATCACGCAAACGGAAGCGAACAACCTGGTCGCTCTGACCGTCGTCGCCGATGGCGTCACGGTGCTCGAGAAGTTAATGAGCAAATGGAACGCTACGGGCGTCGTCGGCGGTGGCCTCAATGGCGCCGGCGATGTGAACACGACCGAGAAGCGTCTGCAGTCTTTGTACCCGTCCATGATGCAGTAGGGCGTACCCCGACAATCAACCGCGGCGGCGAGCCGACTAATTCGACGGAGCTCTAGCAAATGTCAGTTCTGGCAACCACAAATCCAACGCTCGCCGATCTGGCCAAAAGGCTCGATCCCGATGGCGGGATCGCGACGATTGTCGAGATCCTCAATCAGGTCAATGAGGCGCTCGATGATATGCCGTGGGTCGAGGGTAATCTGCCGACCGGGCATCGCACGTCGGTCCGCACGGGCATTCCTGCGCCGACATGGCGCAAGCTGTATGGCGGCGTGCAGCCGGCGAAGTCGGCCACCGTGCAAGTGACCGATAACACCGGCATGCTCGAGGCTTACGCCGAAGTTGACAAGGCGCTCGCCGATCTCAATGGCAACACGGCCGCATTCCGGTTTTCCGAGGATCGCGCGTTCATTGAAGGCATGAGCCAGGAATTCATGCAGACGCTGTTCTACGGCAACGAAGGGACGGCGCCGGAGGAATTCACCGGGCTGGCGCCGCGATTCAATTCGCGCACGGCCGGAACGGCGCAGTCGGCCGACAACGTCATCCACGGCGGCGGATCGGGAGCGGACAACACGTCGATCTGGCTGGTCGTGTGGGGTGAGAATTCCGTCCACGGTATCTATCCCAAGGGCAGCAAGGCGGGCCTGTCGCACAAGGATATGGGCGAGGTGACGCTCGAGAGCGCCAACGGCGACGGCACCGGCGGCCGCATGCAGGCCTATCGCTCGCATTACAAATGGGATTGCGGGCTCACCGTTCGCGACTGGCGCTATATCGTCCGCATCGCCAATATCGACGTGTCCGAATTGACGAAGAATGCGGCCACGGGTGCCGATTTGCTGGATCTGATCGCGCAGGCCTTCGAGCAGGTGCCATCGCTGTCGGCCGGCCGGCCGGCGCTGTACTGCAATCGCACAATCAAGAGCTTCCTGCGGCGCCAGCAGAAGAACAGCACGAACGTGCAGATCTCCATGGGCGAAGCCGCTGGCAAAACAGTGATGATGATCGATGAGGTGCCGGTGCGCCGCTGCGATGCCATCACTAACGCCGAGGCGCTGGTCACAACCTAAACGATCGCCGGGCGGCCGCGAGTTGCGCGGCCGTCTGTTCGCGTACCCGGTTCCAATCACATCGCTTCGGAGCTCCCGTTATGCTTATGGACAAGCGCCTGCAGGTGTCGAGCAACCAGGCCTTGACGGGCACATCGCTGGTGCCGTCGACGGACGTTATCGATCTCGGTTCCGCTGGCCGCATTATCGCGCCCGGCGAGCCGCTCTGGTGGGTGGTCGTCTCCAAGGTGCTGCTCGCCGGCACGGACACGCCGACGCTCGCCATTGCGGTGCAGTCGGATGATGCCTCAAACTTTCCTTCGGCGCTGACGCTGCTAACCATGCCCGCTCTGAGCGTGGCGGAATTTGCGGCGGGCAAGAGGATCATCATCCCGCATCCGTTCAACCAGGCCGAACGCTACGTGCGCCTGGGTTACACCATGACCGGCACGACGCCGACCGCGACGGTCGATGCCTTCCTGACCAATCAAGATCCGTCGCAGTGGGTTGCCATGGCTGACGCGATCTAATCCGCATTGCGGAGTTGTCGCGCGGCTTCCACCCTGGCCGCGCGGCATGCCTCGGCCGGTGTCCATCGCGCATATGGGCGCCGGCCGTTTTCATCAGAAAGAAGGCGGTCACGGGATGAAAGCGGTAGCGGCCTTTGCTCTCGGTGCGATCTCAATGGTCGCGGTTCGGAT
>CADEDX010000863.1 GCA_902826195.1 uncultured Bradyrhizobium sp.
AGCGTGAACAGCAGCAGGCCGCCAAAATAGATCCGCTGATGGCCGACGATTTCGCCGAGCGCACCGAGCGGCAGCAAGGTCGCGACGAGCGCGATCTGGTAGATGTTGACCACCCAGACCACGTCGGCCGGGCTGACATGAAGATCGGCGGCGATGGCTGGCAGGGCGATGTTGGCGATCGCCGTGTCCAGGGACGCCATCGCCAGCGCGGTGAAGATCGCCGCGACCGCCCAGCGCCGCAGTTCCGGGGGCAGGCCGTCGATCGGCGCTGAAGCGGGCGGATGTGCGGTGGTCTCTGGGGGCATCAGGCAAGGGCTCTCTACGCCGGGCGGCGTTCGCGCCCATCGCGGCGTGTACTACGGACGCGGTACAAGCCACAGACACAGTGCTGCATGATGCGTATGCGAAGGAAGGGCGGGGTATCGGAAAAAGCCGCGCTCTGCGCCATATTCGCGCGCCAACTTTCGGATGGCTTTGCGTCCGCCGCGCGATCGACTAGGCTTCGCGGCACCGCGGCCGCAATTCCATAAAAAGACGGTCGCCGAGGGGAAGCGCGTTGAACGGACAGACGAGCCGGCGCATCGATGTTATGGGTGGCGCCAGTGAGGGGCAGCGTGCGTGGGGAGGAGGCTTGTGGGTCACGCTCCTGCTCGCGATCCTTGGCTTTCTGGTCATCTATCCGATCCTGATGCTGCTGCTCGGCGCGCTCACCGACACCAATCCGGTGGTCGAGGGCATCTCGCTCAGCCACCTCTCGGTCAAGAACTTCCTGACCGTGCTGGCGAACCCGAATGTCGCCGAGGCGCTGGTGAACACGCTGATCGCCTGCGGCGGCGGCACCCTGATCGCGGTCGCGATCGGACTGCTGTTCTCCTGGATCGTGGTCCGCACCAACACGCCGTTCAAGGGTTTTATCGCGGCCGCCAGCATCCTGCCGCTGTTTGCACCGCCGCTGGTCGCCGGCGTGGCGTGGGCCATTCTGGGGTCGCCAAAGACCGGCCTGATCAACACCATGTTCAAATGGGCGGGGCTGGACTGGCGCGTCGACTTCTATTCGATGTGGGGCCTGGTGTTCGTGTTCGGCATCTACTACGCGCCGTACGTCTACATGTTCACGGCGTCGGCGCTGCGCAACATGGACCCGAGCCTGGAAGAGGCCGCGGAGATTTCCGGCGCCAGCGCGTTCACGACCCTGTTTACGGTGACGTTCCCGCTGATCATGCCGGCGATCGTCTCGGGCATGCTGCTGTCGTTCATCGTCATGCTCGGCATCTACGGTATTCCGGCGGTTCTGGGCGCGCCGACCAACCTTGCGGTGCTAACCACCTACATCTTCAAGCTTACCAACTGGTCTCCGCCGCTCTACAACACCGCCGCCGCGGTCGCGATCATCCTGATGGTCGTCACTGGCCTACTTGTATTTCTGCAGCAGAGGGTCTTGAGCGGCCGCAGCTACACCACCGTCGCCGGAAAGGCGTTTCGTCCGCGCAGTCTCGATCTCGGACGCTGGCGCTGGTTCACCTTAGGCCTCGGCATTGTCTATTTGCTGATCGTCGTGGTGCTGCCGTCGCTGGCGCTGATCGTTGCGGCGTTCCGAAAGTTCATGTTCATCCGAGACGCCGCAAGCCTGTTCGACATGCGGCAGTACTCGCTGATGCATTTCTACAGCATTTTCGACAACCCGCTGACGCTGCGGTCGATCTACAATGCGGTGGAGGTCGGTGTGATCACGGCTGTTGTCGGTGGCGCGCTGGCTTTTGCGATCGGTTACACCATTCACCGCACCCGGGTCACTGGCCGGGTCTGGATCGACCTGATCTCGACGGTCCCGGTGGCCATCCCCGGCCTTGTCGTTGGCGTCGCCTACCTCTGGGCCTGGATCGGCATTCCCGGTGGCCTCTACGGCACGATCTGGATTCTGGCGCTGGCGTTCATCGCGCGATTTATGCCTGACACGGTCAAGGCACTGTCGACTTCATTCATGCAAATTCACCGCGAGCTGGAGGAAGCCGCCTGGGTGTGCGGCAAGGGCATGCTCGGGACGATCAGGACGATCGTGCTGCCGCTAGCGCGGCCGGGCGTGATCGCCTCGATGACGCTGCTGTTCGTGCTGGCGATCCGCGAACTCGGTTCGTCGCTGTTTCTCTACACCAGCAACACCATGGTGATGTCGGTGCTGCTGCTGGACTATTACGAGGGCGGCAATATCGGAAAAACCGCGGCTTTCAGCATCGTGCAAACCATTTTGCTCGGCGTTCTCATCGGCGGCGCCAACTGGCTGTCGCG
>CADEDX010000864.1 GCA_902826195.1 uncultured Bradyrhizobium sp.
CGGGCGCGGTTTCGTTGTTGGCATCGAGCGCGGCGTGGTCACAGGCGCTGCCTGTCCCCAAGGCTCCGGCGCCCACGACGCAGGCCGTGCCGGCCCCTGCCCCGCCGCCGGCCGCGCCGGTCTCGACGCGCCCGCCCTGCAACAATCCGAATGCGCTCGGCATCGGCCGTACCGTCGAGATCGACACCACGGGCGGTCCCGGCTTCGGCTTCGAACATTTCAAGGAACTCGACTTCCTGCGCGACAAGGAGGTGGTGCTGACCTTCGACGACGGCCCGTGGCCGGTGAATACGCCGGCGGTCCTCAAGACGCTGGCGGATGAATGCACCACCGGCATCTTCTTCCCGATCGGCAAGCACGCGACCTACTATCCCGAAATCCTCAGGCAGGTGATGGCGGCCGGCCATTCGATCGGCTCGCACACCTGGTCGCACGCCGCCCTCGTCAACAAGAAGCTGACCGAGCAGCAGCGCAAGGATGAAATCGAAAAGGGATTCAGCGCCGTCAAATGGGCGCTAGGCGGCAAGGCGCCGGCACCGTTCTTCCGTTTCCCGGCGCTGCAGCACCCGCCGGAAATGGTCACCTATCTCGGCAGCCGCGACATCGGCATCTTCTCCTGCGATCTCGATTCCTTCGACTTCAAGGCGAGCAAGGCGCAGACCATCGTAGACACCGTGATGCGCAAGGTCGAGAAGAACGGCAAGGGCATTATCCTGATGCACGACTTCCAGAAGCACACGGGCGAGGCGCTGCCCGAGCTGTTGAAGAAGCTGAAGGAAGGCGGCTACAAGGTGGTCGCGATGCGCGCCAAGGCGCCGGTGCAGACGCTCGCGCAGTATGACGAGGACATCGTCAAGGACCTCAAGCTGCCGACCGTGAGCTCGCGCCCAGTTTCCAGCGTCGTTCAGACGATCTCGGAATAGCGCGGCGCGACGCATCCGTGGCACTGCGCATCGAAGGCTACGTCATCGTTTCCGCCGACGGCATGTTGGCGGATGCCAGCAACGTCATGCCGGACCAATTAAGGTTTGAGGGCGACCAGGCGTTCTTCAGCGCAGCCCTCGACCGCGTCAACTTGATCCTGCACGGCCGCAATTCCTACGAGGATCAGCCCAACTCGCCAAAGCGCAGGCGGATTTTTCTAACCCGCAAGGTCGCGACGATCGCGCCCGATCCGGCCAACCCAAAATCGACCTTGTGGAATCCCGACGGCGCATCGTTTGACGCCGCATGCAAGTACGCGAGCGTCGATTCCGGCACTGTCGCCGTGATCGGCGGCCCCGCCGTATTCGGCATGTTCATGGACCGCTACGACGTGTTCTGGCTCTCGGTCGCGGCGCGCGTTCGTCTGCCCGACGGTGAGCCTTGCTTCCCCGGCGTCCCTGCCCGTTCGCCGCAACAGATCCTGGCGGCGCACGGCCTTCATGCGGGCGAGCCGCAGATGCTGGAGCCGGCAGAAGACGTCAGCGTCACGCCGTGGCGGCGCGACGCCCGAGATTGATCGAGACTAGACGTCCCCGTAAGCCGGCTCGGTCGGCCGCGGACCGCGGCCGTAGCCCGCGATCATGAACAGCGCTCCGATGATCGACAGGTTCTTCAGGGCGTCGATCAGCGTCCTGGCATTTTCCGGCGCCGGCTGGTTCCAAAAGTCATGAAAGTAGAAGGTTGCGGCGATCACGAAGAAGATCAGCAGGATCGCAAAGAAACGCGCGCCGAAATTCACCGCGATCAGCAGGCCGGCGAGGATCTCGAAGCCACCGGCGGCATACGCCAAGATTTGCGGCATCGGCATGCCCGCCATGGTTTCGAGCTGCGAGGTATAGGGCACAAGCTGCGTGGGAATGATCACCTTGGATGCGATGTAGTCCGCCGTTTGCTGTATCGCGAAAAGCTTGGTCGCTCCCGTGTACATGAACAAGACGGCGAACAGGATTCGCCCGAAGGTAACTAGCGCTGGCATGGGATCGGCCTCATTGGGATGGCATGCAAAGAAAGCGGGCGGCTCGAAACGATTATGGGCGTTTCATCTCGACTTTTCAAACGCTTAAATCGAAACCATCCGCGCAGGGGGCTGCGCGGACTGAGCGCCTAACCTGACCTCCCGATCGAAGCAGAACCAAGGCGCTTTCTTGATCACATCGTTTTCGGGTGCCGCTTCCAGCGGCCCCCAACGAAGAAGCGCGCCAGACCGGGCGGCCAAATTCCCGGTCGGACAGCGCTCTGGAACCAAACTACCCGAACAGGGTCGGCTGCGCGCGACCGGCGCGCTCCTGGGCTT
>CADEDX010000865.1 GCA_902826195.1 uncultured Bradyrhizobium sp.
GGCCAATCGGCCCTTCGGCCATGCGAGGGACCCGAGAAGGCCATGGCGACGCCATTCTTGTGCGGTAACCAAGTGGGTCAAAACCCGGGGCAAGATCAGCGGGTTGCATTATATTTTAAGCAGTACTTTCAAGGGCGTAAGAACGATGGACGACGAACAGCTTGCCGACATGCACCGCTTCCTGGCTGAGCACCACCGCAAGCTCGGCCGGGAAGCCGTACTCGATGTCGTAACGCAGTATCACGCTGATCTCGCTCAGCGATTGGCTGACGAAGCCGCGCTGATCGGACGACGCGCCTCGATCGCGCAGCGCCTGCGCGAAGGCGAGCAGCGGAAGAAGGAAGAATTGAGGGAGAAGGCCGCCGCGGGGCTGCAGTCCCCCAACGCTGCTTTCGTACCGCTGCTGGGAGCTAAGTAACCTTCACAGGATGCTTTACCCGTCATGCGCCTACCTCAACCGCAAGATGCCTGCCCCAAGGTCGACCCGCCAGCGCCATCAGTCCGCCTCTAACCAGCCCGAATTGCTTTTGAAGCTGTAAAGCGCCGTTGGTCCCGGGGCTCGGGAATACGGCCGATTTTTTATTTGATTGCTTCGGGGGAAGCTGCGATGAAGCAAACCATCGTATGGCTGGCATTGGCGCTGTTATTCGCGATCGGCGTCACCCTTTCGTTCACCGCCGATTCATTCGGGCCGGCGGCCAAGGCCGAGACGACCGCGCCGGCGCCAGCGACCCAAATGGAAGCGCTACAACCCGTCTTCGCGGCGAGCGTGAAACCGGCCGAGCCGGATGTTCCCGTGGCGATGCTCGATGACGTGCCGCCAAGGCCGGTCGCAAGACCAGCTGTCAGAGCCGAGGCACCTGCGCGCTGGTTCGTCGAAGCCGGCACATCGCCGTCGCCGCGCACCGCCGATGCGCTGATCGCGCCCTACCCGATTGCGCCGGCAACGACCGTGGCCATGGCGAGCAAACCCGCGCAAGACGTAAAGGTGGAATCCAAACCGTCGGAAGCCGCCGACGCTCGGCCAGCCCGAAAGCCCCAAAACAGCAACGCAAAAATCCCCGCCAGGCGGCGAACCGCCAACGCCCGGGCATGCGGATCGTCAAGCCGATGGACGGACCTGTTGCGACGGTTGAATCTCGCATCGCGCTGCTCGAACAGGCGCTCGGCCGCGTAGGGCCCACTGCATATGCCGGGTTGCGCTGGTCTCGTAGGGTGGGTTAGCGCAGCGTAACCCACCATGGTCTCGACACGCGGCAAGTTCGGCGGTGGGTTACGGCTTCGCCTAACCCACCCCACGCACCACCTACAACGGCAAATTGTCGTGCTTCTTCGCCGGCATTTCGACCTTCTTGTCCTTCAGCATCGCCAGCGCCCGCGCGATGCGCTTGCGGGTCGAATGCGGCATGATGACGTCGTCGATGTAGCCGCGCTCGGCGGCGATGAACGGCGACAGGAAGCGGTCTTCGTATTCCTTCGTGCGCGCTGCGATTTTCTCAGCGTCGCCGATGTCAGATCGGAAGATGATCTCCACCGCGCCCTTGGCGCCCATCACCGCGATCTGCGCGGTCGGCCAGGCGTAGTTCATGTCGGCGCCGATTTCCTTGGACGCCATGACGTCGAAGGCGCCGCCATAGGCTTTACGGGTGATGACCGTCACCAGCGGCACCGTGCATTGCGAATAGGCGAACAAGAGCTTTGCGCCGTGCTTGATCAGGCCGCCATATTCCTGCGCAGTGCCCGGCAGGAAGCCCGGCACGTCGACGAACGTCACGATCGGGATGTTGAAGGCGTCGCAGAAGCGGACAAAGCGCGCGGCCTTGCGTGACGCATCGCTGTCGAGCACGCCGGCCAGCACCATCGGCTGGTTGGCGACGAAGCCCACAGTGCGGCCGGCGATGCGGCCAAAACCGGTGACGATGTTCTTGGCGAACGTCTCGGAGATTTCGAAGAAGTCGCCCTCGTCCACGACCTTGCTGATCAACTCCTTCATGTCGTAGGGCTTGTTCGGATTGTCGGGGATCAGCGTATCGAGCGACATGTCGACGCGCTCGATGTCGTCAAAGCTCGGCCATTCCGGTACGCCGTCGGTGTTGTTGGACGGGAGGAAGTCGATCAGCCGGCGCATCTGCAGCAGCGTCTCGACGTCGTTTTCGAATGCGCCATCCGCGATCGAGGAGCGCGTGGCGTGCACCGAGGCGCCGCCGAGTTCTTCGGCGGTGACCACCTCGTTGGTGACGGTCTTCACCACGTCGGGGCCGGTGACGAACATGTAG
>CADEDX010000866.1 GCA_902826195.1 uncultured Bradyrhizobium sp.
GGCGAACACGAAGCCGGCGCCGGGCTACGACAATGCGCGGATCACGTCGCAGGGCTACGACGGCACGGTCGCGTTTCTGACCGACGGCACCACCGAGTTTCACATCGCCCCGCAGGATCTCGGCGTCGCGTTCCGCACCGGGCAAAGCCTAAACCCGCTGGACCGCGGCCACATCGCGTTTCGCACCGACGATATCGAGGCGTTCAAGGCCATGCTGCGGGAGAAGAACATCCCGTTTGCCGACTACGGCGTTTGGGCGATCGGCGGCTGGTATCAGATTTTTCTGCAGGATCCGGACGGGACGATCGTGGAGGTCCACCAGACCGACTACAAGCAACCCGGTGCCTAGCCGCAGCGCTCAATCGCAAATCCGGATTACTGGAGCACACCATGCGCATCGGCTGCCTCGGCCTCGGCAACATGGGTCAACCCATGGCGGGCAAGTTGCTCGACGGCGGACACGAACTCTGGGTCTGTGATATCAGCGAGGACGCCTTGCGACCTCTGCTGGAGCGCCAGGCGCGTCGCGCGGCTTCAGCGAAAGAGCTGGCAGACACCTGCGACACGATCATTGTCTCGCTGCCGACGCTCGAGATCTTTCGGCATGTGCTTGCCGGACCCGACGGCCTGCTGGCGGGGCGTGCCATAAAAACCCTGGTCAACACCTGTACCGTCGGTGTGGTTTTCATCCGTGAGATCGAGGCGGCGTGTACGGCTGCCGGCGTCACCGTCATCGATGCCCCGATCAGCGGCGGCGTCGCGGGCGCCAGGGCAGGGACGCTGGCGACGATGGTGTCGGGAAATCTGGAGCGCGTGTCCGACCTGATGCCGGTGTTGCGGCTGTGGGGGCCGACGATCGTGGTTGCCGGCGACAGGCCCGGGGCTGCGCAGATCATGAAGCTCACCAACAACATGCTCTGCGCCGTCGCCCTCGTCGCCACGTCGGAGGCCATGACGATGTCGGGCAAGGCCGGCATTCCGGACGAGGCCATGCTGCAAATTCTCAACGCCGGGACCGGCCGGAATTTTGCGACGACGCATATTTTTCCCGGCGCCGTGCTGCCGCGCACGTTCGACTTCGGCGCCACCATCGAGATCCTGATGAAGGACGTCAATCTCGCCATCGAGCAGGGCGAAGAACTCGGCGTTCCGATGTGGGTGAGCCAGGCGGTGCGGCTGGTGCTGAAGCACGGCGTCTTTCAGGGGCGCGCGCAGCAGGACATGTCGCGCGTGGTCGAGATCATCGAGGAAGGGACGCGCAAATAGTCTTCTGGGGTCGCACCGATGTATGTCGTCCGAAATTCCTCGCGCGCGCTGTTCGCGGCGCTGATGCCGCTCGCGGTGGTGCATGCCGCCCTGCTTGCCATGGCCTTGCTCACGACGAAGGTCGAGCCGCCGCTGGCCCTGCTGCCGCTGGACAAGCTGCTGTTCACCTACGGCGGCCGTCTGGTGCTGGATGCGGTGCTGTTGTTTGCCGGCCATACGGTGCTGCGGCAGTTCAACATCTGCAGCCGGGTCGCCTATGCGCTAATCGGCGGCGTCATAGCCGCGACCAGCTACGCGCTTGCGATGCGCAACGGCCTGATGCTGTTTCCGACGCCGCCCGGCAGCGAAGTCACCGCCGGCTTGCTGCCAATGGCGGCCGGCATGCTCGGCGGCTTTCTCTACGGCCAGTTTGCCGGACTTGAGGCCGTCGCCGCCACAGCGGCTGCGGTTGCCTCTACCGAGACCGCCGCCGCTCCGCCGCGCGTCTTCGAGGGGCCGGTCCGTGTTCGCTCGTCGGCCGGCGCGATCGCGATCGCCGCGACGGTGGCGGCGGCGATTGCGGCCGTACTGGCGTTCATGCTGCTGGCGCTGTTCGGACCGTCAGGCGCCGACTCGATCATCACAGCCGCACTTCCTGCCCAGGTGTTCCTGACGGTCCTGATTGCGACCACCGTGCCGTCGGCCATTCTGGTGATCGCCGTCCATCACATTGCGCGGGCGGTGCGTCGCAGCCGCGGCGGCGACTATGCCGTGATCGGCAGTGTGGTGACGGCCGGATGCTTCATACTGGTGACGCCGCTGCTGGGTGGAATGATGATCGTGGTGCTGCCGGCGGCGCTCGTCCATGGCGCCATCATGGGCGCGCTGTACCGGCGCTTCGCCGGAATCGAGCCGATACCTTTGCCGGAGCTCGTGATTGCAACCGACGCGCAGGCGCTGGTCGGCACCGATCATCCGTCGAGGCGGCAGCACGGCGTGCTGTTGTCGAACTAGCGGTCGAT
>CADEDX010000867.1 GCA_902826195.1 uncultured Bradyrhizobium sp.
AGGTTCGCGAACAGGCCGCCGCCGACGCCCATCAGGGTCGACAGCAGACCGATGACGAAACCATACAACCGCATCAGCGGGCCGGTCGGGACCGTGTCGCCGAATTTCCAGCCGTCGCGCGCGAGCAGCAGGCGGGTCGCGGCCGACCACGCCACCATCACGAACACGATCTTGAACAGGCGCTCCGGCGCGAAGCGCGCGGTGACGCTGCCGGCGATAACGCCGATCACGATCGGCACGCACCATAGTTTGAGGATATCCATGTCGACCGCGCCTCTTTTGTAGTGGGCGCGAAACGAGGACAGCGAGGTCGGAATGATGATGGCCAGCGAAGTGCCGATGCAGAGCGGCATGCGGACTTCCAGCGGCACGCCGACGAGGCGAAAGCACTCGTAGAACACCGGCACCAGAATGGCGCCGCCGCCGATGCCGAACAGGCCGGCCATGAACCCCGACAAGGCGCCAACCGCGACCAGCAGCAGGGCGAGTTCGACTATCTCCTTGGGATCGAGGCCGGCGATCATCGGGGCACCTATGTCGGGGCAGGCAGGCCGCGCATCCGCAGGGCCGTCGGCAACCGCCGCGCCGGAGGCATAGCCGCTTCCGGATGCCGGAAACATCTGCATTCGCGTGCGGCCCCCCTGCGCGGGAGCGGGCAGCAAAATCCGCATATCGGATCGGCTCCGGATGAATGGCGCGACGAGCCCTGTCACGGCCGTGGGTGTTACGCGCGCAGCAGGGTGCGGTTTTCACCGGGTATATTGTTGACTGGCAGCGGGAAACTCAGGCGTCGCCAGCCGGCACGGACGCCCACCCTAAGGATGAGTTAATATTCAATCCTTAGATTCTGTTTTTCGTCCGTGGTATACCAAGCTGCTGAATCATTCCCCGTTTCCCAGCTTCCTAGCAATGAATGCTGGTTCGATTCAAAGCGATTTGATCGTTGCGCGGACTGATTCGACTCCGTAAATAGAATTCATCTACCGCGCATTCCGATGGGCCGGGCGCGGTGCCACATAACATGAAGCCGCCGAATGACCGGCAGGATCGAACGACCGCTCTCGCCCCATTTGCAGACCTACCGCGTCACCCTGACGATGGCGCTTTCCATCATCCACCGCGCCACGGGAATTGCGCTGTATTTCGGCACGCTGCTGCTCGCCTGGTGGCTGATTTCCGCGGCCTCCGGCCCCGGGGCGTACGCCAATGTTCAGGCTTTCAGCAGAAGCATCATCGGCAAGCTGATCCTGTTCGGCTACACGTGGGCGCTGCTGCATCATCTGTGCAGCGGCATTCGCTATTTCTTCTGGGACCTCGGCCACGGCTTCAAGCCCCATGAGCGCGAAGCGTTGACCTGGGGCGCGCTGATCGCAGGCATCTCGCTGACCGTTCTGGTCTGGATCATCGCCTACAGCGTCGGAGCCAAGTGATGAGCGGCCGCTCCTCCATGCGCACACCGCTGGGCCGTGTCCGCAATCTCGGTTCCTCGCATTCCGGCACCGGCGATTTCTGGCGCCAGCGCCTCACGGCGGTGGCGATGGCGCTGCTGATCGTGCCCGTCATCGTCATCGTGCTGATGCTGGCCAGCAGCAATTATGCCGGCGCCGCGCAGATCCTCTCCTCGATCCCGGTTGCGATTCTCCTGGTCCTCTTCATCATCGCCAGCACCTGGCACATGCGCATCGGCATGCAGATCGTGATCGAGGACTACGTGCATAACGAAAAGATCAAGCTCGCCTGCGTGATGGCGAATAATTTCTTCTGTATCGCGGTGGCGCTGGCGTCGATCTACGCGATCTTCAAATTGTCATCGGGAGTTTAGCCCATGGCTTCTCAAGGTAACGGCAAGGCCACCAACGGTAGTGCCCGCGCCACCAACGGAAAGTCCTATCCGATCGAGGACCACACCTATGACGTCGTGGTCGTCGGCGCCGGCGGCGCCGGCCTGCGCGCCGTGGTCGGCTGCTCGGAAGCGGGCCTGCGCACCGCCTGCATCACAAAAGTGTTTCCGACCCGCTCGCACACCGTGGCGGCGCAGGGCGGCATCTCGGCTTCGCTCGGCAACATGCATCCGGACGACTGGCGCTGGCACATGTACGACACCGTCAAGGGATCGGACTGGCTCGGCGACCAGGACGCGATCGAATACATGGTGCGCAACGCGCCGGAGGCGGTTTACGAA
Organism: uncultured Bradyrhizobium sp.; assembly: GCA_902826195.1. Classification (GTDB taxonomy): domain Bacteria; phylum Pseudomonadota; class Alphaproteobacteria; order Rhizobiales; family Xanthobacteraceae; genus Bradyrhizobium. Next base: position 2,183 of record CADEDX010000867.1, read on the forward strand.
CTCGAACACTGGGGCGTGCCGTTCTCGCGCACCGAGGACGGCAAGATCTACCAGCGCCCGTTCGGCGGC
>CADEDX010000868.1 GCA_902826195.1 uncultured Bradyrhizobium sp.
TTTGCCCACTTGCGTGTTTCGACAATGCCGGGATCGGCCGACAGGATGACCTTGCGGGCGCGATCGAGTGTTTCGGCTCGCCAGTCCGTGATCTCGGCGCGGCTCGCTGTAACTTTTGCCTTCGTGGCCATGTGATCCCCCTAGAGTTTTTCGCCGGGCAGCTTGCTTGCCTGCTTGATCCAGCTTGTGAACTGTTTTGCGTCGAACGCACTCTCGTGGATGTTCAGGTAGCGGACGTTCTTCACCTTTGATGCGTCAGGTGGAAGGGGATCAAGATCCGCGCCGCGGAAAAACGTCACCTTTATGTACTTCGCGAAGACGTGGAAGCTGACGAACCATGTGCCGTCGCCCTTGCCGTAGAAGGGCGAGTTCCATTTGACGGCCTTGGCCGCCTTCGGCGCAACGCGTTCGATGATCGCGTCCATCTGTCTGCCTATGTCGCTCTGCCATCCCGGCATGGCGGCGATGTAGGCTTGCACTGGGGCGTCGCCATCGCCTTTTGCAATCTGCGGATTGCCGCCGGAGAGGCGAACGACGCCATCCGGTCCGGGCTTGAGAGGCTGGCGCGTCTTCGCAGCGGTGCGGGCTGGCGCCTTGCTTGTTGTCCTGATCGGGGTCTTCGTCATTGCCGTTCAGCGCTGCCTGCAATCCGGGTCTTCATCTTTCGGGCTAGCCATCAGCGAGCAGGAGCTGCTCCAGCGCATCCGCCACCGCCGTCATGCTCTTCAGGTTGGGATGAAAAGGTGTGCCTGCAACAGGGGCGCCCGGGCGCGGATAGCCATGCATCCACGGGTCCGCGCTGCAGGCGTCGTGACCTTTCGAGAATTCGGAAGCGGTGATGATGCTGGCGTTGTTCTGCCCGGCGACCGTGCGCGTGATCTCGGCGAGGCGGCGGGCGGTGTAGCGGGCGCCATCGGCCTGGATGGCGTCGAGCGGCGTTGCCGGGCAGGTTCCGGATTCGGGGAGCACGGCGGGATAGTCGACGAAGACAAGCAGCGCCCGTGGCGCGCGGCGGCGAATCTCCTTTGCGATGGCGTCCAGCCGCGCCGCGAGATCGGCGTAGGTTTTTTCGGCCGGCGGCGCGATCATCGGCGCGCAATTGGCTTCGACGCCAGTTTCGGCCACCAGGCCGGCGCAGGAAGCGTTGGAGAGGCCGCCGATATAGCCGAGATCATTGCCGCCTATGGTGACCGTGACGAGGCGCGTGTCAGGCGTGAGTGCATCGAGCTGGGGCGGGATTGCGCCACGCGGGCCGGTTAGGTGGGCGGCGGTGGCGCCGCTGCAGCTGACGTCCGTGAGGTTCAGCTTCAGCCGCGCGGCAAGCTGGTGTGCGTAGTTCTGCGTGGAGCGGTAGCAGGGCGCGGGCGTAGCCTCATAGTACTGCGGTATGCCCGGGCCGGCGGCGAAGGACGAGCCCATCGCGACATAGCTCGCGCCGGCTGGCAGGGAGGGCGCAGGTGCAGGGGTCTGGACGCAGGCCGTGAGCGCCGAGATGGCGAGAGCCGTGCAGAACCATGTGCTGGGCATGACGCTTTTCCCCGGCGATTGATGAGGGGAGCTAACACCGAGCCGCGTGATCTGCCTAGCCGCGCCAGCGCCCGCGCGTTAAACCCCGCGCATGACCATCGAACCTGTCACGCTCGAAAACCCCTTCGTCCGCCTTGAGCCGCTGGAGGAGCGGCATCGCGAGCCTCTGCGCGAGGCGGGCAACGACCCCGACCTGTGGCGCTTCGCGAATGTGAATCTCGACAACACGGATTTCGACGCGTGGGTGGATCATCGATTTGCGGAGATCAAGCGGGCAGGCGAGATGACGTATGCCGTGTACGACAAGACGTCGGCGAGTTTGATCGGATCGACGAGCCTTCTTGCCTATGTCCCGGCGCACAAGCGGGCGGAGATCGGCTGGACGTGGTACGTGAAGCGCGTGTGGGCGGGCGCGGTGAATCCGTCGTGCAAGCGCTTGCTGCTGGCGCATGGATTCGAGGTGCTGGGGCTCAATCGCATGGAGCTGAAGGCGGATGCGCGCAATGAGCGTTCGTGCAAGGCGATGGCGCGGTTCGGGGCGACGTTCGAGGGCATACATCGATCCCACATGGTGCGACCGGATGGGCGGTTGCGGGACACGGCATGGTTCAGCGTGATCCGCGAAGACTGGCCGGGCGTGCGCGACGGGCTGGACGCAAGGCTGGCGGGGTTTGCGGCATGACGACGCCGATGATCAGCTTCGACGACTTTCTGAAGGTCG
>CADEDX010000869.1 GCA_902826195.1 uncultured Bradyrhizobium sp.
CCTCTGGCGATCCCGGCCTCGACGCGGTGCTGTCCGAGATTGAACTGCGGGTTGAGGTCGAACTGGCAAAGGCCGGACAAGTCTAGCTTTCTTTTGTCGTTGCTCGGCTTGACCGGGCAACCCAGAATTCCAGGGACGCAATTGCTCGGCCGAGACGCTGCGGCGTACTGGATGCCCCGCTTGAAGCGGGGCAGGACGCTGGCGATTGGTTCACGCCGCGATATCCTTGCGTGCGGTGTCATAGCGGCGCTGTGCGTTCAACACTTCCTTCAAGTTCTGCTCCGCCCAGTCGCGCAATGGATCGACGGCGCCGGCGAGCGTCGCGCCGAGCGGCGTGATCGAATACTCCACCGTCACCGGCACGGTTGCGAACGCGCGCCGGCGGATTAGCCCGTCGCGATCGAGCGATTTGAGAACCTGGCTCAGCATCTTCTGTGAGATGCCTTCAATCGCGCGCCGTAACGCATTGAAACGCATCGGCTCATCGCGCAGGAGAAGCAGGATCAAGACCGCCCATTTATCGCCGACGCGGTCGAGAATCTGGCGCGTCGGGCAATCCGCCGAATAGGCGTTCGGAATTTTCGAATTGGCGGCTTTCACGGTGGTTACTCCGGCGTAATCAGGTGAAGCAGAAGTGCTCTCTTAAAACCTACATCCTTTTCGCTATCTAGTCACCATTGGATACCGCATTTGCGTTTCGCCAAGGGAGACTTCCATGAAAATCGCCGTCATCGGCGCTTCCGGCAATGCCGGTTCGCGCATTACCGCCGAACTTGCCCGCCGCGGCCATCAGGTCACCGCCATCGCCCGCCATACCGAAAGGATCGCACCGAGCGCCAGCATCACCCCAGCCAAGGGCGATGTGATGGACCAGGCCGGCCTTGCCCGGCTGGTCACCGGCCACGACACCGCGATCAGCTCGGTCCATTTTCTGGCCAGCGACCCCGTCAAGCTGATCGCAGCCGCCAGGGAATCGAAGGTTGGCCGTTACCTCGTGGTCGGCGGCGCCGGCAGCCTCGAAGTCTCCCCCGGTGTCCGGCTGGTGACCACCCCGTACTTTCCCGTGGCATACAAGGCCGAAGCCGAAGCGGGCGCCGCCTTCCTCGACCGGCTCCGGGCCGAGCCGGAACTAAACTGGACTTTCCTGTCGCCCTCGGCCTTGTTTGTGGCCGGCCAGCGAACCGGCAAGTTCCGGCTCGGCACCGACCGGCTTTTGACCGCCGCCGACGGCAAAAGCTGGATTTCCTTTGAGGATTTCGCAGTTGCGCTCGCCGACGAGATCGAACGTCCGGCCCATATCCGCCAACGTTTCACGGTTGGTTACTGACGGCGGAGGGAAATCTTTGCCTGTGCAGGGACGGGGCTCGCCTATATTGTCTGTCACAACCCGTCGCTATATAACGCCCCCGCGGACGGACAATTTTCTGCCCCGCCTTGTACGTGAAGATGGGTTGGCCTTGGAAAAGTTGAAGAACTATCGACCTTCCGAAAAAGAGCCTTTCATGAACGACCGGCAGCGCGACTATTTTCGCGCCAAGCTGCTGGCATGGAAGGACGAGATCCTGAGGGAATCGAAGATCACCCTGCAGACCCTCCAGGAAGAGAACGTCAATCATCCCGATCTCGCTGATCGCGCCTCTTCCGAAACCGACCGCGCCATCGAACTGCGCGCCCGCGACCGCCAGCGCAAGCTGATCTCCAAGATCGACGCCGCGCTGCAACGAATCGAGGACAACACCTACGGCTATTGCGAGGAGACCGGCGAGCCGATTTCGCTGAAGCGGCTTGAAGCCCGTCCGATCGCGACGCTGTCGGTGGAAGCGCAGGAACGCCACGAGAAGCGCGAGAAGGTTTACCGGGACGAGTAGGGCATCGACGGGCGGCTGACCGCCTTCGCGCGGTCATCGCCGCGCCGTGCAACCAGAAAGCCGCCGCTGATGGACAAAATTCTCGCGGCCGCGCAGATGATCGCCACCGCCCGTCGCACGGGCGAGCCGCTGAACTCGCTTCCGTCCGAACTCATACCGGCCGACGAGGCGGCTGGATATCAAATCCAGCGCGCCGTCCACGACCTGCTGCTGCCGCAGACCGGCAGTCTGGTCGGCTACAAGATCGGCTGCACCAGTCCGGTGATGCAGCAATACCTCGGCATCCCCCATCCCTGCTGCGGCGGCGTGTTCGCAAAGGGCGTGCACGACAGCGGCGCTTCGCTGCGGTCAGGCGATTATGTTCGCGTCG
>CADEDX010000870.1 GCA_902826195.1 uncultured Bradyrhizobium sp.
CCAAGAAGCTCTGCTGGTATTGCGGTTGCCACGCCCGCGTGCCGACACTTGCAGACCCCGTCGACGCCTATATCGACGCGCTGAGGGCGGAGATCGCACTGGTGGCTCGCGACCTGCCCCTGAGCGCCCGCGTCACACGCATTCACTTTGGCGGGGGATCACCCGACATTCTTCTACCCCGACAGGTCGAGAGCCTTTTCAGCGCGATCAAGTCCAGCTTCCAGCTTTCGCCTGTTGCCGAGATCGCCGTTGAGCTGGATCCTCGCGGCATCTCGCCCGAGCTAGTGCAGGCGTTTGTCGACCAGGGTCTTTCACGCGCAAGCCTCGGCGTGCAGGTGCTGAGCCCTGATGTGCAGGCGCGGATCAACCGTATCCAGCCCAGAAGCGTGATCGAGAATGCGATCCGCATTTTGCGCGATGCGGGGGTCGAGGGCATCAACATCGACATGATGTACGGCTTGCCCGGCCAGACGCTCGACCACGTCGTCGAGACAGCCATGTTTGCCTCTGCACAGGATGCTGACAGGATAGCGGTGTTCGGATACGCACACGTTCCATGGATGAAGAAGCACCAGAAGGGCATCGCGCTGGACGCCCTCCCATCCAGCGAAGCGCGATTCCGGCAGGCCGAGGCTGCATCACGCGCCCTCACCCGCGCCGGCTACATGCCCATCGGCTTTGATCACTTTGCAGCGCCCGGCGATCCGCTCTCGACGGCTGAGCGCCAGGGAAAGCTCCACCGCAACTTTCAGGGCTACACGGAAGACGACTGCGACGCCCTGATCGGGCTCGGTGCATCAGCGATTTCATCGTTGCCCGACCTGTTCTATCAGAACACGGCGCAGACGGACGCTTATCGGTCCGCACTGGCCGAGACTCGTTCCCCCGTCGTTCGGGGACTCAAGCCAACGGCCTCGGACCGCCGGACCGGTAGCCTCATTGAGCGTATCCTGTGCGACTTCGAAGCGAACATCGAGGCTGACAGGTGGAATTCCGTCAGCGCGAGGCTCGCGCCGTTCATCAGCGCCGGCCTCGTCAGACTGCAAGGAAATCATCTGTCGGTCACCGCACGTGGCAAGCCTTACGTCCGCAATGTCGCCGCCTGCTTCGACCCGGACCACCTACCAAGAGCCGCGACTCACAGCCTTGCGATCTGAGCAATGACGGCTGCGGGCGAAACGTCTGGCTTGAGCGATCCAACCTGGGCATGGCTGGCATCGGACCTGTCCGCGGCACGCTGGTGGGCGATCTTGGTGCGATGACCCGGTAGAAGGGCGCAAACTTCGTGCGACAAATTCGCTCCCTGGGGCAGCGAGCGGCCTGATTCAGGTCCGTCCTGTCCAAATGTCACGTTTCGTCACAAAGCCCGGCACACTTCGGCAAACCAGAGCAAAGATGGCCGCCTAGCGTGCATGCATTGAGACCGGACAGGGAGTTGCTCAATGTGCATCGCAGGCGGACGTATCGACGCGCTAACCGCTCAGGCTAGTCGCCGGCCCGACGACCGGCGTGGAGCCCATCTTCGAAAGGTCCTGGCGCATGATCATGTGTTCTACGAAAGCGATGATCGAGACTGCATCTTCGTGGTCGAGAGCGGTTGGGTAAAACTCTATCGCACGCTTATCGACGGCCAGCGTCAGGTTGTTGGCTTTGCCAACGCCGGGTCCATCCTCGGCCTTGAATCGGAGGACATCCATCTCAACGGCTGCGAAGCGATCACACCTGTTACTGTCCGCTGCATCCCGGCGAATTCGCTGGCCGATATCTGCCTGGTCGATATCAAGCTCGCTCAGCAACTCCTGCGGCAAGTCGGCCGCCAACTCGGCGCCGCCCAGGCTCAACTGGCCGCCATCGGGACTCAGTCTGCAGAACAGAAAATGGCGACGTTTCTCCTGTCGGTCGCCGATCTGTGTGATGCAACGCAGGGCGGAGCATTTGACCTGCCGATGCGACGCGGCGACATGGCAGAGTTTCTCGGCCTTCGTCTTGAGACCGTTTCGCGCAAGATGACTGAGTTCCAGCGTCGCGGCTGGATTGAGATGACATCTCTGTACCACTGCCGGATTGTGCGGCGCGCGCTGCTGCAGAAAATGGCTCAAGGGGGAGAACCCGAGGAAGAACGGTCAGCGCCCCGTGCTGTCAGGCCAACACCGCAGATGGATCTGGGTTGGAAAATCGCACAGTGCTGAGAAAGAAGGGTATCAGGTCTTCGACCTGAATCTGCAGGC
>CADEDX010000871.1 GCA_902826195.1 uncultured Bradyrhizobium sp.
CGCCGCGCTGTTTTGGGCCTGGGGTACCGACGAGGACATCATCGCTCGCCTCGTGAGGAAGACGCTGTTCGTTGGCGTCTTCGCTTACCTGATCGGCAACTGGAACAATCTCGCCCGCATCGTTTTCGAGAGCTTTGCCGGTCTCGGCCTCAAGGCATCCGGCACTGGAATGTCCTCGGCTGAATTCCTGCGTCCGGGCCGGATCGCACAGGTCGGTATCGATGCGGGACGGCCAATCCTGGACTCAATCTCGGGATTGATGGGCTATGTCAGCTTCTTCGAAAACTTCATCCAGATCGTGGTGTTGCTGTTCGCCTGGGTGGTCGTGCTGCTCGCCTTTTTCATCCTGGCAATCCAGCTCTTTGTCACCCTGATTGAATTCAAGCTGACGACGCTGGCGGGCTTCGTTCTGATTCCGTTTGGACTTCTCGGCAAGACGGCCTTCGCCGCCGAACGTGTGCTCGGCAACGTCATCTCATCCGGCGTCAAGGTCATGGTGCTTGCCGTCATCGTCGGCATCGGCTCGACGCTGTTTTCGCAGTTTACCATTGGCTCTGGCGGCGCACAGATCGGCATGGAAGATGCCATGGCGCTGGTACTCGCAGCTTTGGCGCTGCTGGGGCTGGGGATCTTTGGGCCCGGCATCGCCAACGGCATCGTGTCCGGCGGCCCACAGCTTGGCGCCGGAGCGGCTGTTGGCACGGGGCTAGCTGCCGGCGGGGTCTTGGTGGCCGGAGCCGGTCTTGCCGCCGGCGGTGCCGGGGCACTCGCGGGCGCCGCACGTGGGACTGCAGCACTGGCGGGTAGCGCGAGTGGCGCATTGAGGGCGGCTGGTTTGTCCGGCGTCACGGATGCCGGCGCCTCAGCCACGACGAGCCCGCTTCGTCGCGCCGCGGCAAGTTCTAGTGGCAGTTCGGCCTCAACCGGCACCGCCGCGGCTGCTGAAGCCGGCGCAGCCCAGGCCCCAGCGAGTTCGTCATCTGCGGACAGTCACCCCGGTTGGGCAGGCCGCATCAAACGCCTGCAGGCCATGCGTCATGGGGCGTCTGCCGCCACCAACGCCCTCCGCTCTGCCGATCAGAGTGGAGGAGGTGCCTCCGTCGATCTGTCCGAAGGAGGGAAGTGATGTTCAAACGACCATCCGTTCACTATGGCCGCACGCCCGCGCCCGTAACGCCCTATCAGAAAGCGGCGCAAGTGTGGGACGAGCGCATCGGCTCGGCGCGCGTGCAGGCCAAGAACTGGCGGTTGATGGCATTCGGTTCGCTGATCCTGTCGGCGGGGCTCGCATCCGGTCTCGTCTGGCAGGCGACCCAAGGCAGTGTTACGCCCTGGGTCGTTGAGGTCGATCGTCTCGGCCAGGCAGTGGCGGTTAGCGCGGCCAATCCCTTCTATCAGCCAACCGATCCACAGATTGCTTTTCATCTGGCACGCTTCATCGAGAATGTGCGCGGGCTGCCGGCTGATGCCATCGTGCTGCGTCAGGACTGGCTGCGCGCCTACGACTTCACGACCGATCGCGGCGCCGCCGCCCTCAACGACCACGCCCGCCTCAACGATCCCTTTGCCAAACTCGGCAAGCTGCAGATCGCAGTGGAAATATCCAGCGTCATCCGTGCCTCGCCGGAAAGCTTTCGCGTCGCCTGGATCGAGCGCCGCTACGACAATGGGCAGCTTGCCGCCACAGAGCGCTGGACCGCCATCCTCACGATCGTGATCGAAACTCCGCGTGATGCCGATCGTCTGCGCAAGAACCCCCTCGGGATCTATGTCAACGCCATCAACTGGTCGAAGGAGCTTGGGCAGTGAATATGCAGATTCCTGGAGGCGCTAGCCCGAGTGTGTGTAAGGTCATACGCCCGCTTTTGTTTGCTTGCATGGTTGCACTCAGCGGCTGTGCCGCCTCCAAACCGCCGCAGATCAGCTACGACGACGATATCCCGCCACTTCCCACTCCGCCGTCGCTGGCGGAGGATCGTCCGCGATCCCTTCACGTTCCGCCGTCCTGGACGCCGGCGAAGGGAGGCAAGAAGGGAAGCGTTGAGGCAAAGGAGCCTATTGCGCGGATCGAGACCGCCAATGACGCTGCGCGCGTCGAGCCGCGTAGCGCCGGCTACTTCAATGCTGTGCAAGTTTTCTCTTTCAGTGCCGCCGCGCCCACCCAGATCTACACGAGCCCCGGACAGATCACCGATATCGCGCTGGAGCCCGGCGAACAGCTCACGG
>CADEDX010000872.1 GCA_902826195.1 uncultured Bradyrhizobium sp.
TCCATCCGCAGCAGCGCGGATTCGTGGATCATGGCGCCGTCGGGAATCAGCCGCGGCTCGCCGTCCGGAATGTAGTAGCCGAAATGGACCTGCCGCTCCGGCCACTCCCGGTATTTCGCGCTCTTCGGCAGATATTCCAGAATCCACCACGCGCCTGACAATGACGTATGCAGATCGCCGCGCACATCAGGCGCGACATAGGAATACGGGCTGCCCTTGCGCTGGATGCCCCAGGCGAGCTGGTTGACGGTGGCCTGGGTGACCTTGAGCCCACACTTGGTCGCCTCGTCGATCATCCACAGCAGCGGATATTTCGAAAGCCCGCTTTCCTTTTCCGGATAGCCGCCGCCGATATCGGCATGGACCCCCGCGAACCACACCTGCAGAATATCCTGCGGCGTGGCGTGGACGTCGTTGAAGCGCACCGGCTTGAAGGTTTGCGGGTCGTCCCACTTCTTCAGGCGGAACATGCAGCGCCGCTCGTCGATCGAGATCGCCTGCCGGAACGCCTGCACGCTCGGATTCGAAATCGTGAACGCCAGCTCCTCCAGGCTCGGCAGGTAGAAGCGATCGGCGCGCGGCACGATCACGCTCGCCACCGTGTCCCAGACCCCGACGAAGCGGATGGTCGGCCCGCGCGACGAGGTGATGCGCGCGAACTGTGTCGCGTTGTCGAACGCGCTCTGCGGCATCGGCCCGCCTGCGTCGCCGCTCTCGCTGAGCAGCTTGCCCTGCGCCCGCAGTTTTGGCGCCTCGTCGGAGGAGAACTGCTTGTAGGCGATCAGCCCCGAGCCGGCGAGATTGATCTGCTCCGGCGTGATCAGGCCCACTTTATGAACCAGCCCCGCCAGCACCCGCACGGTGTAGGCGCCGCGGGAAAAGCCGAACAGATAGATCTGGTCGCCTTGCTGATAGTTGCGGGCCAGGAAGTCGTAGGCCGCGAGCACGTTGTCATCGAGGCCATAGCCGGTGGCGAGCCCCAGGATGGCATTAAAGTCCTGCCGCAGCTTGTGCCACGGATCCGGCCGCGTCAGCGTGCCGACCCCCGGATCGTAATAGACGATCTGCCGCGGCTCGGTCTTCTCGGTCTTGCGCAGGCAGCGATAGAGCTTCAGGACGTTGGAGATGTTCTCGGAGATCTCGTTGCCGGTGCCGTCGCAGCAGATGATGATGTTGCGCATGGTGATGCTCCCCCGGTGCTACCGGGGCGAGTATAGCGCAATTTGGGATTTTGGATGACGCGGGCGCCCACGAGGGGCGCCCCTACGATCGATGCATAGGGGCGACCCTCGTGGTCGCCCTCTCTGATGACGGTCCGGGCGCCGTCGGGCGGCTTCGGTCAAGGCGCGAATCTTAAGGTGCACGCCGGTTTCCTCCCGCAATGTGCCGATCACGCCGAGCAGATTTTCAGCCGTGGGGTTGCCGTCCGGCCCGAACATCCGCGTCAGGCTTTTCGGCGAACGCCCGAGCACCTCGCCCAGCCGGTCGAAGCCGATGGTGGCATTGATATAGGCCCGCAGCGCGGCGCGTCCCTCGTCAAGGTCACCCTGCAGCAGGGCCTGCACCGCCTCCTGAAACAGTGCCCGGCGAAAGGCCGGCGTACGCTCCGCCCGCGCCCGCACCGTGTCGCGAAAATTCCGGGTCAGTGGCATGGTGCCATCCTTCGCTGCGCTCTACGCAATCAACCGCTGCACCAGCGCCGACTCACTCGAATACGTCAACAGCGCCTCGTGCGTCGCCCGGGTCACCCCGACATAGGTCAGCCGGACGCATTCCTCGATCGGCTCGCCGTGGCGGCCGAGGTAGCCCAGCCCTGCAATCGCGACGCAGGGAAACTCGAGTCCTTTTGCGGTGTGCATGCTCAGCAGCCGCACGGCCGCCTTCTTCGTCGAAATCCTGTTCCTGTTGTTCTTCGCCATATCGGTCGGCACGCCGTGCCTGGTGAGGATCTGGGCGACCTTATCCCCGATCCAGTGCTCCGGATAAAGGCAGGCCATTTGCGGCCACTCGTATCCCGCCTTTTTCCGCCCCAAAAACCTCTCGGCGACGCAGTGCGTTTCTGCCTCGATGCTCACACATTGCCGCACGTCCGGCGCCAGCCCCTGCCGGCCCGCGTCTTCCGGCAACAGCACGGGGTGCTCGTCATCGGCTGTCGTGCCCGGGGCGCCGATCACGTCGGAAGCGAAGCGTCGCGCAAAGGCGACGATCTGGGCCGTG
>CADEDX010000873.1 GCA_902826195.1 uncultured Bradyrhizobium sp.
CCCGACCGTGACGCGCTGCTCGCGCGTGTCGAGCACCACCGGCCCGCAGCGCAGCTGCGCGGAAGCCCAGCCGCCCGCGCGCCGCAGCAGCGCATGGATGCGCGCCAGCACCTCCTCGAACTCGAACGGCTTGGCGACGTAGTCGTCGGCGCCCGCCTCGAGACCCTCGACCTTGTCCTGCCAGCGCGCCCGCGCCGTCAGCACGAGGATGGGGAACGCCCGGCCCGCGGCACGCAGCTGGCGGATCAGCTCGAGGCCCGGCAGCTTCGGCAGGCCGAGATCGATGACCGCGAGGTCGATCGGATATTCGCGCCCCTGGTACAGGCCTTCCTCGCCGTCCGCCGCGACGTCGACGTTGAAGCCCGCCGCGGCCAGCCGTTCCTGCAGCTGCTCGCGCAGCGCGGCCTCGTCCTCGACCACCAGCACCCTCACTGGATGTTCCCCGTAGCCGCATCGACGCGCACGTTGAACACGCGGCCATCGTCGGACAACAGGCGCAGCAGGTAGACGCGGCGGCCGCCGCGATCGGACACCTCGGCACGCACCACGCGGGCGTTGTAGCGACGCTGGGCCATGTCCACGGCCTCATCCATCGAGATCTGGCGTTCGGCGAGACGGCGCGGCGCGTCGTCGCGCGAGGCCTGGCGCGCGCTGCCGCCCGGCGTGGCCGTCGCGGACAGCCCCGCCGCGAGGGCCGCGGAAGCCTCCGCGAGGCCGGCCAGCCCTTTCTCACCGAAGCCGCCATGGCGAAGTACTTCAGCTCGATTGCCGCCGAGAACGTCGCCAGCCGCGCCGTGGAGATTTTCGGAGGCGCCGGGTTCACTAAGGATTACCCGGTCGAAAAGCTCTACCGCGACGCCAAGATCGGACGCATCTACGAAGGCACCAGCAATATGCAGCGCATCACCATCGCCCGCCAGCTTCTCTCCTAATCCCGCGCCGGCGCGCCCGAAACCACGCGCGCTCCGATTGCGTCCATAATAGGGGAAAGTATGCGAACCGCGGCTTTTGTGACCACTCTCCTGCTCGCTCTCGCCAGTTCGGTCTTTGCCGACAAGGCCAACCCGACCGATACCGAAATCCAAACCATCATCAAGAGCTTTGCCGACAAAGAAGCCGAGTTTGCCAAGGCCCGCGAGAACTACACCTACCGCCAGACCGCGATCGTGCGCGAGTTCGACGGCGGCTCCGGCGCGCAGGGCGGCAAGTATGAACTCGTTTCCGACATTCTCTTCTCGGGCGACGGCAAGCGTACCGAGCGCATCATCCGCGCCCCTGTCACCACGCTCAAGATGATTGGTTTGACGCCAGAAGACGAGCAGGACTTGCGCAGTGTTCAGCCGTTCGTCCTCACCAGTAAAGACATTGACCTTTATCACGTGCGCTACCTCGGCCGCGAGACTCTGGACGAAATCCCCTGCTACGCCTTCGCGGTCAAGCCCAAGAAGATGGAGGCCGGCAAGCGCTACTTTCAGGGCATCGTTTGGGTGGACGAAGAGCAACTCCAGATCGTTAAGTCCTACGGCCGCGGCACCGGCCTCGTGAAAAAGGGCTTTGACTACAAGTTCCCCAAGTTTGAAACCTATCGCGAACAGATCGACGGCAAGTATTGGTTTCCCACCTACACGGTGGCCAATGACACGCTGTTCTTCAACGACGGCCCGTCCGTGCGCGTTCGCATGAACGTGAAGTACGAGGACTACAAGCAGTTCAAGTCCGACGTGAAGATCACCTTCGGCGACGCGGTGGCCGACGACAAGTCGAAGCAACCCGAGCCGCCCAAGACGCCTGAGCCGCCCAAAAAGCCGTAGCGCTCTGCCTGTGCTGAACCTGATCGTGAATCTCTGGCTGCGCGAAGGCGCGTCCGTGGAAGCTTTTGAGGCGTTCGAACGTGAAGCGCAGCGGCTCATCATGCGCCACGGTGGATCCATCGATCGCTGCTGGCGGCCGAGTCAAGCCGGTCCTGACGATCCGTTCGAGGTGCAACTGGTCAGCTTCCCCAGCCGCGCCGAACTAGCCGCTTACCTCGCCGACCCCGGCGTGAAGGCCCGTGCCGCCGAGCGGGAACGCCTAATCGCCAGAACCACGGTTCTCGAAGTCGCTTCGGCCGACTACCTAGGCACTTAGAATTTGCCGTTCAGGAACGACCGCTTGAGGTTGATCCTTGCGGAGCTTAGACACCTTAATCTCCGCAGGATCTGCGGAGAACG
>CADEDX010000874.1 GCA_902826195.1 uncultured Bradyrhizobium sp.
GGACTGGCGGCGCCGGCGCATCTACTATTGCGATCGCGATCATTGGCGCAATGGCAGGCCGGTATTCCATCCGCAATTCGACCGCGTCTATGTCGATCGCAACCGGCACTGGGAGCCCGATCGCCGGCGCTTCAAGCCGCCGGAGAAACCGCAAATGCCGCCCCGCGTCACACGCACCAAGGTGCCGTCGCCACCGCAGGACTTCAAGCCGGGCGTCCGCCGCGACAGCCATCCGCCGCAGGCGCGGCCGGACGACATCGGCAAACCGGTTATTCGCCGCGGCGCGGGCGATGACAAGCCGAACGTGACGCCAACAACCAAGGCACCGCCAAACGCGCCGATAAGGCGGGTCGAGCAGCCGGAACCCCGCAAGGTAGAACCGCCAAAACGGGTAGAACCGCCGAAACGGGTCGAGCAGCCGAAGCAGGTGGAGCAGCCCAAGCCGCAGCCGCAAAAGCAGGCGCCGCCGCGCAAGGACGACGAAGAGCAGCAGCGCGGGCCGCGCCGCTAGTCGGCGCGAGGCTTGGCCAGCGACGAGAGTTCCGTCGGCGAGAAATCGTCGACGGCAATCACCTGTTCCAGGAGCGCCTCGGCGTTTAGCAGACGATCCTTTTCCTCGGCGGAAAGGACTCCTCGCATCACGGCGACCTCTATATCGTCGATCTTCGCCTCGCGCATCTTGCGGCGCAGAGGTGTCGCTTCCTGTGCGACGACGAACGCTCGTTCCAGCACCGCCACGGCATCGCCTTCGACACCGGGATAAATTCCAGGCGTCAGCCGATCGCGTTGCGGCGAGGGCTTCAGCAGGATGTCGGCGCAGGCCTTAGCCAGCTCGTCGGCAGGACCATCGCGCTCGAAGCCGAACGGAAACGCCACTACCCGCACCGACCCGGCGACCCAGCGCGCCGGATGGTTGCGCAGCGCGCCCGCGAAGGCGTTCGCCATGCGGGCCTCGCCGGCGGCCATCGAGTACTCGACCAGCGGCAGGTCTTCCCGGTGGGAACCCTCGTCGACCCAGCGCTTGAGCACGGCCGACAGCAGATAAAGCTCCGACAGAATGTCGCCCAGCCGCGCCGACAGCATCTCGCGGAATTTCAGTGAGCCGCCGAGGCTGAGCAGCGAGAGGTCCGACAGCAACGCGAAGGCTGACGCGTAGCGAGCCAATGTCTTGAAATGCGGATCGATACCTTCGACGCCGGGAGCGGGCGCCGTCATGCCGCCCGTCCAGCCCCGCCCAAAAGGCGAGCGCCCTGTCCACCGGCAATTCGCCGTCCAGCGCCGCCGCTTCGGCCAGCAGCGCCCGCTCACCCTCCACCGCCACCCTTCCCGCGCTGCCGTCAAGCAATCCGGCCAGGATGCGGATCAGGCTCGACTTGCCCGCGCCATTGGGACCGGTAACGATCGCCGCCCCGCCGGGGTCGAGGGCAAGGTTCAGCCCCTGGAACAGGGTCCGCCCGCCGCGCATACAGGACAGCCCCTCGACGACCACCCGCGCGCTCATCCCGCCGCATCCTCCAGCGCATGCATGTCATCGTCCGACAGGCCGAAATGATGCCCCACCTCATGCACCACGACATGCGTGATAAGCGCCGCCAGACCGACCCCCGTTTCGACCCATTCGGCCAGCAGCGGCAGGCGATACAGGTGGATCCGGTCGGGCATCGCCGCCACGTCGAATGTCGATTTCTCCCCGACCGGGCGGCCCGAATACAGGCCGGTCAGCTCGAACGGGTCGTCGATCCCCATCTCCGCCAGTATCTCGTCCTCGGCGAAATCCTCGACGATCAGCACCACGCCCGCCAGATGCCGTGCAAAGGGCTGCGGAATGCGTGCGAGGGCCGCGCGCGCCAGCGTCTCGATCCGCGCGGCATCTGGGGCAAAGATATCGTTTCGATCGGCCATCGCCCTGCGCTATGCCCGAGTGCAAAGAGGAGGGGAAGAATGGTCGAGCAATTGAACCAGGCTGAACGCGACGACGCGCTCGAAGGGCTGCCCGAATGGGACCATGACGATGCGCGCGACGCGATCACGCGCAGCTTCACCTTCGACGATTTCAGCCAGGCGTTCGCGTTCATGACCCAGGTCGCGCTGCTCGCCGAAAAGGCCGACCACCATCCCGAATGGTCGAATGTGTGGAACCGGGTCGACATCCTGCTGACCACGCACGACGCGGGCGGCCTGTCGGGCCGGGATATCGAAATGGC
>CADEDX010000875.1 GCA_902826195.1 uncultured Bradyrhizobium sp.
AGGACGTCACCGCCTTCGTGCTCGGCGGCCACGGCGACACCATGGTGCCGCTGACCCGCTACTCCACCGTCGCCGGTATCCCGCTGCCCGACCTGGTCAAGATGGGCTGGACCTCGCAGGCCCGCATCGATGAGATCGTCGACCGTACCCGCAACGGCGGCGCCGAGATCGTCAACCTGCTGAAGACCGGTTCGGCGTTCTACGCCCCGGCCGCTTCCGCCGTGGCGATGGCCGAGAGCTATCTGCGGGACAAGAAGCGCGTGCTGCCCTGCGCCGCCTATCTCAACGGCGAGTACGGCGTGAAGGACATGTATGTCGGCGTTCCCGTCGTCATCGGTTCGAAGGGTGTCGAGCGTATCGTCGAGATCGAATTGGCCGGCAAGGATCGCGACGCCTTCGACAAGTCCGTCGGCGCGGTTCAGGGCTTGGTCGACGCCTGCAAGAAGATCGCGCCCGACTTGCTTGGACGTTGATTTAACTGAAGCTTTCGCTCCCTGACGGGAGTGGAAGCGTTATGGGGTTGCAGTTTCATTGGTATATGGTATGCCAACTACCAATGCCGGTGAACTGTAGAACTCGCCGCACAGGGTTTTGGGGAGCGTCCAGATGAATATCCATGAATACCAGGCCAAGGCCCTGCTGCATGAGTTCGGGGTACCGATTTCGCGCGGCGTGCCGGTTCTCAAGGCCTCGGATTCCGACGCCGCCGCAAAACAGCTCCCTGGCCCGATCTGGGTGGTGAAGAGCCAGATCCATGCCGGCGGCCGCGGCAAGGGCAAGTTCAAGGAAGCCTCCGCCGGCGACCAGGGCGGCGTCCGCATCGCCAAGTCGGTGGCCGAGGTCAATGAATTCGCCAAGCAGATGCTGGGTGCGACGCTGGTCACGATCCAGACCGGCCCCGACGGCAAGCAGGTCAACCGCCTCTACATCGAGGAAGGCTCCGACATCGACAAGGAGTTCTATCTCTCGATCCTCGTCGACCGCGAAACCTCGAGAGTGTCGTTCGTGGTTTCGACCGAAGGCGGCGTGAACATCGAGGAAGTCGCGCACAAAACGCCCGAAAAGATCGTGACCTTCTCGGTTGATCCGGCGACCGGCATCATGGGCCATCACGGCCGTACCGTCGCCAAGGCGCTCAAACTCTCCGGCGACCTCGCCAAGCAGGCCGAGAAGCTCGTGGCGCAGCTCTATAACGCCTTCACCGGCAGGGACATGGCGATGCTGGAGATCAATCCGCTCGTCGTCACCAAGCAGGGCCAGCTCCGCGTGCTCGATGCAAAAGTCTCGTTCGACGACAACGCGCTGTTCCGCCACCCCGAGATCGCGGTGCCATTGCGCGATCTGACCGAGGAGGACGCCAAGGAAGTCGAGGCGTCGAAATATGATCTCAACTACGTCACGCTCGACGGCACCATCGGCTGCATGGTCAACGGCGCCGGCCTCGCGATGGCGACCATGGACATCATCAAGCTGTACGGCATGGAGCCCGCCAACTTCCTCGACGTCGGCGGCGGCGCTACCGTGGAAAAGGTGGCGGCCGCGTTCAAGATCATCACCGCCGATCCCAAGGTGAAGGGAATCCTGGTCAACATCTTCGGGGGCATCATGAAGTGCGACGTAATCGCCGAGGGTGTGGTCGCCGCGGTGAAGCAGGTCGGCCTCAAGGTGCCGCTGGTGGTGCGGCTGGAAGGCACCAACGTCGATGCCGGCAAGCAGATCATCCGCGAATCCGGCCTCAACGTCTTGCCGGCCGACAATCTCGACGACGCCGCACAGAAAATCGTGAAAGCCGTCAAGGGAGGCTAGCGATGCCTGACCATCTCGACGCACCGGCCCCGCTGGACGAGCACCGCAAGCTCGCGGCTCTCGCGGGCGAATGGGCCGGCGAGGAAACGGTCTACCCCTCGCGCTGGACCGCCGGCGGTCCGGCGCTGTCGCGGGTGATCGCGCACATCGATCTCAACGGCTTCTATCTGATCCAGGACACCACGCAGACGCGCGACGGCAAGGAAAGCTTCGCCACCCACGGCGTGTTCACCTACGACCGCGACGACCGGACCTACAAATTGTTCTGGCACGATTCGCTCGGCTACTACTCGCCCGCACCGGCCTCCGGCGCCTGGGTCGGCAACAAGCTGACGCTGGTGCGCGGCTCGCTGCGCGGCAACGCGCGCCATGTCTACGAAATCGTCGACAACGACA
>CADEDX010000876.1 GCA_902826195.1 uncultured Bradyrhizobium sp.
GATGGCGCCACCGCGTCCAGAAGCCGCGTTGTCCGCAATAGTTGCAGAGGTGCGGGCAACCGCGCGAGAACTGGACAACCACGGCCCGCAGCCCGCCCCAATGCTGTAGCGTGCGTGGTCGATGAGTTCCCAGCCGACCCGGTACGCGTCGAGATTTTGGATCATCGATGCCGGTCGCGTTGCGCGGGGCCATTGATATCGCGATAGGCGATGCCCGGTACGTCGGCGAGAGGCCGGTCGTGTTGAAGCGCCGCGATCAGGCGTCGCGCAGTCTCCTCGCCTTCGCCGCGTACATTTCCCTCACGTAAGGCTCTTCGGCGAGAATGTCGCGCCAGTGATAGGTCGGAAACACGCCGCCATAAATGATGTGCACATCAGGGATTGCCGCGGCGATCGAATGTGCAACCTGCGCAATGACGGGGTGGCCGGATGTCGAGCCGGAATGACCGAACAGCACGGCATCGGGAAAAAAGCCGAGCGCTTCCGCGACGATGGCCTGTGTCGACATCGGACCAAACTCGGCATCGATCAGGCGGACATCGTGGCCGTCGTCGATCAACGGCCCGCCGACCGCGAGCAGGCCCAGCGGTGGCAGATGGTCGTCCGGGATCCGGCTGCCGATCGACGGACGCGGCACATTAATCAAGAGAATACGCATTTCGCTAAGCGCCCAGGGCCGGTACAGGGGCTACGGGTTGCAGGCCGCCGAACCGGCGTTCGCGCCGCGCAAAGGACGCGAGCGCTTCTGCGAGATCTTCGGCCCCAAAGTCCGGCCACATCCGTTCGGTGAAATGCAGTTCTGCGTAAGCGCTCTCCCACAGCAGGAAGTCGGACAGCCGCTTCTCGCCGCTGGTCCGGATGACGAGATCGACGTCGCGAAGCCCGGGTTGGCCGGTGATCAGTCGCGCGAAGCTGGCGCGCGTGAGTTCATCCAGTCCGGCGACCTGGGCAGCCGCGTTCAGAATCGCATCGCGGGCGGAATAGTCGATCGCGACGCGCAGATGCAGCATGTCTCCGTCGGCTGTTGCATTCTCGGCGCGCTCTATTGCCTGCGCGAGGCCGTCGGGAAGACGATCGCGGCGTCCAATCACGTTGAGACGAACGCCGCTGCGGACCAGGCTTGCAACCTCCTTGCTGAGATAGCCCCGCAGCAGTCCCATCAGCGCGGCCACCTCTGCCCTTGGCCGGCGCCAATTGTCGCTCGAGAACGCGTAAAGTGTGAGCGTCCCGATCCCCTGCCGTGGCGCCCCTTCAACGACGCGCCGGATGGCTTCGACACCGGCTTCATGCCCGCGCAAGCGGGACAAACCCTGTCGGGTCGCCCAACGTCCGTTGCCGTCCATGATGATGCCGACATGAAGTTTGCAGGGATGAAGCTTGGATGAGAAATTACTTTGCATTGCAAAGTTTCCTGTCAAAAAAAGGGAGTGGGGTCAGGCGGGGTGAATACGGAGTCGGGTCGAAGGGGCGTCTTCCTTGCCGGCGGCCTTCGCTGCGTCACGAACTAGACGCTCGAGCACGGCCAGATAGTCGAGAAATCGGCGGCGGCCAACTTTGGTAAGGCGGCAGCTCGTGTGAGGTCGATTGCCCTCGTAGCCTTTGGTGACCTCGACCAGCCCGGCTTCCTGGAGCACCTGCAGATGACGGCTGAGGTTGCCATCGGTGAGTCCACAGAGCTGCTTGAGATCGCTGAAAGCCAGCCCTTTGGGATGTGCTATCAGCGAGGTCAGCAAGCCGAGCCGGGCCTTTTCGTGAATGACGCGATCGAGGCCGTCGTAGGAGAAGGGCGCATTGTTTGCTTCAGTCTTCGACATCGATCTCTCCCGAAGCAAAGTGCAGGATTGCAGCCATCAGCAACTGGCCGATCACGAATGGCAGGCCCATCGTCCATGGCGACAAGGCGTGGCTGTCGCTTGCCAGCATCAGAATCGCAAAGCCCGCCACGAAATACCAGGCGCCAGCGAATGCCACCGTGCGAGGCAGCGAACGGACAGAGGCGAACACACCCAGGCTCACAAGGACCTGCCACAGGCCGGGAAGCATCCACAGCGTCTCCGGCGCGAACTTCCAGAGCACGACAACGAGCAAGGCACCGGCAACGCCAACCGGCAGAAACTGCTCGACGGCCAAGTAAATCATGGCATCCGACAGACCCGAATGATGCCGGCGCGAACGCGCCTGCATCTCGATCCAGATCATTCC
>CADEDX010000877.1 GCA_902826195.1 uncultured Bradyrhizobium sp.
GTCCGGCCGCTGGATGCCGGCCCGCACCACGCGGCCGAACGATGTCTTGTTCAGCAGCAGCCAGACCCCGAGCAGGACCGCGGCGACGACGGCTAGGATCAAGAGCCTGTAGCGCGAGAACAGGAAATCGCCGAGGAACACCGAGCCGCGAAAGCTTTGCGGGATCGCCGCCGAGATCGGCGGCGCGCCCCAGATAATGCGGATCGCCTGCTCGGTCACCATCGCGAGGCCGAACGTCACCAGGAGGCTCAGGATCGGATCGGCGTCGTAGAACCGCCGCAGGATGAAGCGCTCGAAGAAAATGCCGAGCAGCGCCACCGCGAACGGCGAGATCACGACCGCCGGGCCGAAGCCGAGATACTTCGTGATCTCGACGGAGATGTAGGCACCGAGCGCATAGAACGCGCCATGCGCCAGGTTGACGATGCCGCCGACGGAAAAGATCAGCGACAGGCCGAGCGCGATCAGGAGGTAATAGCCCCCGAGCACCAGGCCGTTCACCACCTGTTCCAGCAGAAATCCGAACTGCATATGCGATCCGCAAGATTAAAACAGACGGCGCCGGCTTTGTGTGCCGACGCCGCAAGTGCCCGACGCGAGACCCGGGCCTTAGTCTTTTGTTTTGAGCATGATCTTTTCGGAAAACCGGTGTCCACTTTTCCGGATCATGCTCTACGCCTTCATGTTGCAGGGATTCTGCGTCTTCGTCGGGTAGATCGATTCCAACTCCGCGCCCGCGGCCGGCACGGCGTCGCCGAGCACGAGCATGTCCCACTTGTCCTTCATCTCGCCCTTCGCCTTCACCGTGAACGGATAGGCTTCCTGCACCAGCTGATGGTCCCAGGAGCGGAAATAGGCTTTCCGCGACTTCATGATGTCGAACTGGGTCTGCTTCTCGAAATAGGCGATCAGCGCATCGCTCTCGGTCGACTTGGTTTCCGTGATCGCCTGCGCGATCATCTTCAGCGTAATGTATTCGATCCAGGCGTGGTTTTCCGGCGGCTTGCCGTGCTTCTTGCTGAAGGCCTCGACGAAGGCCTTCGAGGCCGGATTATCCAGCGTGTGATACCAGACCGTCGGCCAGGTACCGGAAAGATTGCCTTCGCCCATCGCCCAGGCGTCGCCGGTGTTGAGATTGAACCCGACCAGCGGGTAGGGAAGGCCGAACTCGGCATACTGCTTGACGAGGTTCGTCACCTGGTTGCCCGCGAGGTTGCAGCAGACGACGTCGGGTTTTGCCTGCCGCACTTTCAACAGATACGGGCTGAAGTCGGTGACATCCGTCGCGATCAACTCGTCGCCGATCAGCGTGGCATCATTGGCGCTGAAGAAGGCTTTTGCGGCCTTCAGCAGGTCGTGGCCGAAAATATAGTCCGCGGTCAGCGTGACGAACTTCTTGCCCTTCACCATGCCCTTTTGGTTGAGCGCGGTACCGACGGCATTGACCATCACGGTGTTGGGAATGTCGCAGTGGAAGGAGTAGCGGTTGCAATCCTTGCCGCGCAGCGCGTCGGAGCGGGCACCGGTCGAGAAGAACACCTTCTTGTTGCGCTCGGCGACCTGCATGATCGTCAGTGAGGACGCCGAAGAGATTTCGCCGAACAGCAATACCGCGCCGTCCTGCTCGATCATGCGCTGCGCCTTGGTAGAGGCGGTGGCGGGATTGACCGAGTCTTCCGACATCAGGTCGATCTGCTTGCCCGTGATGCCGCCGGAGGCATTGATCTCCTCGGCGGCCATCTTCACGCCGAGCTGGGCATAGCTGCCGATCGCGCCGAGGAAGCCGGTCAGCGGCACCAGATGGCCGATCTTGATGCGCGCGGCCTGCGCGCTGAGGATGGCGGGGGATCCGATCGCGGATACGCCGGCGAAGGCGGCGCCGGCTTTCAACAAAGTACGTCGGCTGTAGCGGGTCATCACTGCTCTCCTCCGGGATACGTCGCGACGTTCTCTCTTCCGTCATCACTAATGCGACAATGTGAGAGACGTTCTTCTATTGTTGCAGGATATTTCCGGACGTAATGGTTCCTGTCAACGCCAAATGCGTCGCAGCCAGAGTTCGACCTGTTGGGAGAGACGTTACAGCAAGACGATCAGGAGGGTTTCGCCAGATCCCGCGCGCCGAACTCGGCCGACAGCCGACCGGCCGCGGCCTGCACCAGCTCGTCTCGGCTTTGCAGCACTTGGTCGGTCATGCGCC
>CADEDX010000878.1 GCA_902826195.1 uncultured Bradyrhizobium sp.
GTGCATCTGGTCAGGAAGGCTGTCGGAGATCACGCGGCAGGGAGAGTCGTTCGCCGCCGAACTGGTGAGCGTCAAGGCCGACCTCGAACGGTCGATCGGACGCGTCTACGCGCGGACCTGCGATGCCGAGGTCGGGGATGCGCGGTGCGGCGTGGATCTTGGTAGTTCGGCAATGCGTGGTGGTGGTGTGGTCACGGTTGCAATTGGCGAGCGGCGCGTGCTGGCCAGCGGCCTGGACGGATTTTCAAGCGGCTGGTTCACGACAGGCATGCTGACGTGGACGTCGGGCGCGAATGCGGGACGCGTTACTCGCATCGCGCGGCATGCAGGCGCCGAGATCGAACTGGCGCGGTCGCCGCTGTTCGAGATTGTGGCTGATGACGCGTTCACGGTGACCGCGGGATGCGACAAGTCTTTCACCGTGTGCCGCGCCCGCTTCGGCAATCATGAGCGCTTCAGGGGCTTTCCGCACATGCCGGGGCCCGAGGCCATGCTTGCGGGGCCATCATCAGACAAGGCAAACGATGGCGGGAGGCGCGCATGAGCGCGACGCGAGAGGCGATCCTCACCGAAGCGCGCCGCTGGATCGGGACGCCGTATCGGCACCAGGGAAGCCTGATCGATGTTGGCGCGGACTGCCTCGGGCTCGTGCGCGGCGTGTGGCGCGCGGTGTTGGGGCCAGAGCCCGAGACGCCCCCGCCGTACACGCCGGACTGGGCGGAGTCGCGCGGCGCGGATGATCTGATGGACGCGGCGCGGCGATGGCTGATCGAAATCCCCGTTGGTGAGGCCGGTGTCGGGGACGTGCTGCTGTTTCGGATGGGGCTGGGGGCGCCGGCCAAGCATGTCGCGATCGTCAGCGGCGAGGACGCGATCATTCACGCCTACTGGGGCCGGTCGGTTTGCGAGACGCGGCTGGTGCCGTGGTGGCGCAGGCGGATAGCGGCAGCGTTTTCATTTCCGGAGTTGAGGGCTGATGGCTGAACTTGTTCTGAGCAAGCTGGGCGCTGTGGCGGGCGAGGCGCTGTTGCCAAAGGCGCTGGCGTTTCTCGGGAGCGCTGCTGGACGCGCGGCAGGCGCAGCAATCGACCGCTCCCTGCTGACACCGCCGGTGGAAGGTCCGCGCGTGCAGGATTTCCATCTGACGGAGGGCCGGGAGGGGGCCGGGATTCCGATCGTGTACGGGCGGTGCCGCGTTGGCGCCCAGCTGATCTGGGCGGCAAGCTTCAAGGAGCGGCGCGATGTCGAGGGCGGCAAGGGCGGACCGCGCCTGGCAGAGTATTCCTACTCACTGAGCTTTGCTGTCGGACTATGCGAGGGCGAAGTTGCGCGCGTGTCGCGGTGCTGGGCGAATGGTGAGCCGTTCGACCTGTCGCGGGTGACATGGCGGCTCTATCCCGGGACCGAAGAACAGGCGCCTGACCCCCTGATCGAGACGATTGAAGGTTTTGCGCCGGCCTATCGCGGGCTTGCCTACATCGTGTTCGAGGACATGCCGGTCGATCAGTTTGGCGCGCGCATGCCGCAATTGTCGTTCGAGGTCGTCAGGCCTGCGGGCGGCGGCGATGGGCGGATGGAGGCGGCGGTTCGCGCGGTGAACATCATTCCGGGGTCGGGTGAGTTCTCGCTGGCGACCGACATGGTGAAGCGTCGCACGGGGCCGGGGCGGGAGACGGCGGAGAACCTTCACGGACCGGAGTTGAAGAGCGATTTCGAGGCGTCGCTTGATCAGCTTGAAGCTGAGCTGCCGCACGTGACGTGGGTGAACCTCGTGGTCGGGTGGTTTGGAAACGATCTGCGATGTGGCGAATGCACGATCAGGCCGGGCGTTGAAATTGCTGCGAAGATTACCAGCCCGCAGGTGTGGAGCGTCGCGGGAGTTGGGCGCGCTGGCGCGCACCTCGTGTCGGCGACGGATGGCCGCGCGAACTATGGCGGGACGCCGTCGGACGAGAGCGTGCGACAGGCAATCGCGATGCTGCGGTCGCGCGGATACCATGTCACGCTTTATCCATTCCTGCTGATGGATGTGCCGTCCGGCAACGGCTTGCCCGATCCTTACGGCGGGGAGGAGCAGCCGGCGTTTCCGTGGCGTGGCAGGGTCACGCCCGTGGGAGGTGATGGGGGCGAGCAGGTTGGGTCGTTCTTCGACCGTTATGCGCCCTTCGTTCTTCACTATGCGGCGATGGCGGCGGAG
>CADEDX010000879.1 GCA_902826195.1 uncultured Bradyrhizobium sp.
AAACTGATCCGCGAGCGCTCGCAGAAGGTACTGGACAATCTGCCGCGCAACGAGACCTTCAACTTCGTCGAACGGGTCTCGATCGAACTGACCACGCAGATGCTGGCGACGCTGTTCGATTTTCCCTGGGAAGAACGCCGCAAGCTGACGCGCTGGTCCGACGTCTCGACCGCGCTACCCAAGAGCGGCGTCGTCGAATCGCCGGAACAGCGCCGCCAGGAAATGGACGAGTGCTACGCCTATTTCTCAAAACTCTGGAACGAGCGCGTCAACGCGCCGCCGAAGAACGACCTGCTGTCGATGATGGCGCATAGCGACGCGACGCGGCATATGGACCCCGACAATCTCATGGGCAACATCATCCTGCTGATCGTCGGCGGCAACGACACCACCCGCAACACCATGAGCGGTTCGGTGCTGGCGCTGAACGAGCATCCCGACCAGTATCAGAAACTGCGCGAAAACCCCGCGCTGATCGACACTATGGTGCCGGAAGTGATCCGCTGGCAGACGCCGCTCGCCCATATGCGCCGCACCGCGTTGGTCGACACCGAGATCGGCGGCAAGAAGATCAAGAAGGGCGACCGCGTCGTGATGTGGTACGTCTCGGGTAACCGCGACGAGGAAGGTATCGAGCGTCCCGATGAGTTCATCATCGACCGCGCCCGTCCGCGCACGCACCTTTCGTTCGGCTTCGGCATCCACCGCTGCGTCGGCATGCGGCTCGCCGAGCTGCAGCTCAAGATCGTGTGGCAGGAAATGCTGAAACGCTTCGACCGCATCGAGGTGGTCGGCGAACCGAAGCGGGTCTATTCGAGTTTCGTGCGCGGCATCGAGCAGTTGCCGGTGCGGATTCCCGGATGAGCGGCGAGCTCAATCCACCCGATCTTGCGGAAGCGATCAATGCCAAAGGCTTCATGGGCGCGGCGGGTTTCCGCATCGCGTCGATCACGCCCGGGAATGCCGAGGTCGCGCTGGCGCGCCGCGAAGACCTTCTGCAGTTCTTCGGCCATTTTCACGGCGGCGTCATCTCGACGCTCGCCGATTCACGCTGCCGGGATCGCCGTCACATCTGCGCTTCCTAAAGGCAAGATCGGCGTCACAGTCGAGATCAAGGTCAACTTTCTGAGCCCCGCCGACGGCGTCGAACTCATCGCTCGCGCCAAAACCCTGAAGATGTCGGGCTCGATCGGGGTTGCGACCGTCGAGGTGTTTTCGAGAAAGGAGAACGCCGAGATGCTCTGCGCCTTCGGCACCGCCACGATGCGCGCCATGCATTTGCCAGGCAGGTTCCAGCAGCCCGAGGTGTAAGCAGGCCGTACCGTATTGGGCGTGCGGCCAATGCTCGGCTCATTTGGTGAGGACCATCCCAAGATCCGGGAACTCGCGTTGCCGGTACATTCGGAGCGGCTGCCGGTCGCTCGAATTCACCTTGCGTGGTGATCCAACACCGGCCCGAATTCGTTATGAAGTCGGAGGGGCATCGAAAGCCAATCGAGAGCCTATGATGAGAACGCGTACGCGAGACTTTCCAGGTACCGACCACGAGACCAGCCAGCGCCTGGCGCTTGATGTCGCCACCGATGAAAAACTGATCATCAACGAAATCCTGGAACGACGGCAGGAAAATCCGATGAGTCTGGAGGCGATCGGTTTCATGCTCGGAGCCGATCCCAGCCAGATCTCCCGTTATCTGAATGGCACTTCCGGCGTCACCCTCACCAACTATCTGCGAATTGCGCGGGCGCTCGGTTTCCGTTGCCGGATCGTGCTGGAGCCCGCCGGTCCAGGACCGGGAACGACGTCGCTGTCCGACCTCAGGATCGCTCCGCACAAGGTATGCAACGTCCGGCGGACCAGGCCTTCATAGCGAAAATCGCCATTGCCGCACCTTGGTAACGTTCGCGATTCCACTTGCTTGCGGTGATCCAATCGGGGTCCGGGTTCGTATGCCTATGCCAGGCGACTGCAGATCCAGGAGGGGATGACCTCGAAAATTGCATCCGCGGCCCAGGAAGTCCTGCAGCCTGAAGGCGTCGGCGTGGTAATCAAGGCGATGCATCACTGCCTGTCCAGCCGAGGCATTCACAAGGTCGGCGCGAGATGATGACCGGCTGCATGCTGGGCTGCTTCCGCGGCGACGCGCCAGCCGCGATCGTTCGGGCAGGCCTGCCTATACAATTGCGGC
>CADEDX010000880.1 GCA_902826195.1 uncultured Bradyrhizobium sp.
AGGGAACTGGCGGCGTCAACAATGCTGCGAACGAACTCCCGACGGTACATAACGGACTGCTGGCCGAGGTCGCCAAGGGACAATTGTCCGGGGCCGCGCTCGGCCACGTCCAGGCCATCCTGTCCGACATCAACACCGCCATTTCAACGGCTAACGCCACCGCAATCAGCGCCGCCGCAATCGGCAGTACGGCCGCCGCGGAACAATCGCTTCGCGCCAGCAATCTCGAGATCGCCAACACCGTCAACACGGTCAAGGCCGATGTCGCACTGACCAACCTCGCACTTGCGTCGGCGCCGAACGTTGTGCCCGAGCCAGCCGAGCCGCCTAGCCTCGCGAAGATCGGCGCGATGTTCAATGACGTCGCCAACGACATCCTCGGTGGCGTGAATGACGGCAACCGGGCCGACATCACCGAAGACCTCAATACCGTGATCAAGGACCTGCAGGCGCTGATCAGCGCCAAGCCGGAGTTGTTCGAAGGAGCGGCCGGCGAGCACGCCAATGAAGTGGTGCAGCAGCTTCAGCTCGAACTCGCCGATATCAATGACCCGAATATCGACCCCGACGCGGCACGCGCCAGCATCGACAACATCCTCGACATCATTGAGATCGTTCAGAGCGACCCCAAGCTGGCCGACATGGCGGCGCAAGACGGCGTAAGCGGCTTCTCGCTAATTCCAGGGGCCGGAAATTCCATCCAGGCGCATCTCGAAAATGACGTGCAGACGGTCTTCACGGCCAATTTCATCGCTCAATCCAATTCGCTTGGTCAGCAGGCCATCGACCTCGTCGGCAGCGGCGACACCAAAGCGATTGCCGCTCTGATCGATAACCTCAAGGCATTCGAAAAATTCGTGGCCGATTTCGACGCGTCGCATGGCGGCAACGCATTGATCGATGCGACCGGGGCGCTCGGCGCCGAGGTGGCCGCGATCATCAAGGGACTACAGGCCGGCGACGCCACCCTGGTGACGGCTGCCGCTGGCCAGATGCACGGCAACGCGGCCGATGTCGGCGCCGGCAACATCCCCGTCACCGGAGGCCATTACAACGCCAATGGCGAGACCATTGCGGAAGTCCTGGGGACGGCACCGGTGGCCGAACCAGCGCCCACCGCAGCAGCGACGGAGATTGTTGCGGCACACGACGTGTCCCCTGCGGTCGGCGTCGGGTTGGTGACGCTTGCGGCAACCGACGTCACCATCGCGGTCGAGCACCATGACAATCCGGGGATGTCCGATCTGGCGCATCAACTGCACCATACGTGGGGGTAGCGGCGCGCGGCGCGGCCTCCGACGTTCCCGATGCTACGGGAATGCCGGAGGCCGATACATCGAGTGGAGAACGCGTTCGCCAATCCGGCTGACGCAACGGGTACAGAGAACAGGCATCAGCCGGCCTGCGCCCGCAAGGAACGATCCTTGGAAAGCGATCCGTAGACGATGGCCCCGATGACGGTTTTGGGGGTGATCGTCGGAACGGCGGCGACATCGGCGGTTGGAGGAATCGGCGCGGTTGCTGTCCGACAAATGAATGAGCGGGGCATCTGCGTGAGGCAGCGTAAGACGGACTATGGGACCATCATTCTGCACTGGACATTCGTGGCAGCCTTCGCCGTTGCGCTCGTTACCGGCTTGCGTATTGCGACCGAAACGCCCGACCGGACATGGCTCAACTGGCTCGACGCCGTTCTCCCGAGCAGCAGCGCGTGGACCGGCCATATGCAGGCTGCGATCGTCCTGGTCGCGGTCGCGATCGGCTACATCGTCTACATGCTCCGCTCCGGCCTCGGACGCCGTGTCAAGCTCGACAAGGTTCGGGTGCGCGGGCTGTTTCGCCGCGGACAGGTCAGGTTGAGCGCCATGATCGCCCTGATGTACTGGATCTTCTTCATCACGATGTCCGGGCTGCTGATCAGCGGCGGACTGCTCTATTTCGGCTTCTACTCCGGCTACGACGTCGCGATGCTGCACTGGGTGGGAACGTGGGTGATCCTTGCCTTCGTCGTGTTGCACGTCTTGACCACGTACAAGAGCGGCGGCGTAGCACAATTGGTGCGCATCGTCCGTCCCGCTCCGCTGCCTGCCCCCCCTCCGAAGCTCGATGCGGTCGAACTCCTGGGCATGCTGGCCGAGCAATCGGCGCGCGCGGCGGAAACGGAAAATTTTTGCGCAGCGCAAGA
>CADEDX010000881.1 GCA_902826195.1 uncultured Bradyrhizobium sp.
AAGGACGTCTCCCAATCGCCCGGCATATTTCTCGTTGCGACCGAACGGACCATCACTGATCGCGGCCTCGAGGAAAGCGCAACGCAGTTGATCCCAGCGTTCTGCTCGGTCGTGGTCGCGCGCGGCGCAACGACCGGCCGGATGGTCCTGTTCGGCGACGAGATGGCCATGAACCAGACCTGCTACGCGCTCGCTTCGACCACGGGAACACCATTTGCGCTGTATTGCAGACTGAGCGTGGAAATTAACGGTCTTGTGCATTCTGCTCACGGGTCGGTGTTCGACACGATCACTACAAGTACCTTCACGTCGTCGCGAATCGTCCTACCGCCAGAGGGATTGTTGGCGGCGTTCGAGGAGCGTGCCGCACCACTGTTTCGACGTGTCTTGGAGTCCACGCGCGAATCCAGATCCCTCGCCGCCGTCCGCGACGCGTTGCTACCCAAACTCATCTCTGGCGAGCTGCGGGTAAACAACGTAGACACGTTCATGGAAAGGGTAGCTTCATGACCGGCCGCGCTGGCAGCGCGCGACGCGAAGGACTAAAGGCTGCCCGTCTGCTGATGGTCCTCAGCAGCATCTCGCCGCTCTTCATCCTGTGGGCAATTCGCGGGAACAGCCTCATCCCCGACCGCTGGTTCATCGGGTTCTGCGCATTGATGGTTCTTTTTCCGAATGCGTTCCTGTGGCTGCGAATCCGGACGGCGAAGAAGCAGTCCGACAAGCGCGACCTGACCGTTGGCACCGCCGACGACCATCGCGACCACATCCTCGTCTATCTGTTTGCGATGCTGCTTCCGTTCTACTCGGAGGCCGTCGGCACTTGGCGGGACCTGGGCGCGACATTCGCCGCGCTGGCGTTCATTGTGTTCCTGTTCTGGCACCTCAACCTGCATTACATGAATCTGTTGTTCGCCGTGCTCGGCTTCCGAGTTTTTACGGTCTATCCGCCAGCTGACGGCAACCCGCTCACCGGCAAGGCCCGACAAGCCCTCATCACCCGCCGAGTAAGCATGGCCTCCGGTGACCGAATTGTCGCTTATCGGTTGAGCGACACGGTATATCTGGAGGCCGAGGCATGAAGCTGGAGTTTGACCTCGGGAGCGTAACAGTCACCGAGTTCGGCGTGGGCCGGGACGACGGCGATGGGCAGGTGTTCGTCGCCGTTCCGGTGGATGCGGACGTGCAGGGTGCGCTTCGCGAGATGGCGCAGGCAACATGGGCCGTCATGCAGAAGGACAAAGACGGACCGGCGCGGTATGAGCCGTCCGAGAAGCACGGGAGCACGGAGTACCTCTACCTGCCGGTGACGGACGAGATGGCTACGTCCGTGCGCGAACTGCACGAGGCTATCAACCTGGACATCGTGTCCGGTGCACTCGACGACCCGGCCGACGTGTTCTGCTACTTCGTGCGACTGACCGACAAGAGGAGGCGTCGGTTGACCGCTATGCGCCGCGCGTCGCAGTTCAAGGGGGTCCTGAAGAAGCGCCTTCTCCGTTTCGTCTCGGACTCGCTGAAGCTGATCGACGACGACGTCTTCAAGCTGGACGGCGACTTCGACCTCCTCGTCGACTCGGCAAACGTCCACATCCTGCGACCCAGCGGCTTCGAGTTTGCGGGCAAGCTCCAGCAGGCGATCCTGAAGGCGGTGCCCGAGAACATCAAGGCGATCGCGAAGGATCTCGCCTTCGTGGAGTTTGACGGCATCGAGGCCTACGCTCGCAAACACCCGCGTGCGGCACGGTATCTCGCCTCGATCCGCGGTCAGGAGGAGACCAAGAACATCGACAAGGTCTTGCTGAAGCAGCTCTGTAAGCGGACGGACGTCGACATCACCGAGTCGAAGGGAAAGGTCGTCATCGCGGCTGGCCGCGAGATGGGGTTTCTGGAAGTACTCGACCGGCGACGCTACGAGGTCAGTCTCGTAAGAGAGAAACCCGAGCAGTATCGCGCCGCGAGCCGAAGTAAAATCAATGGCTAGCCCGGGCCGGGAGAAGCCGCAGGTAGTCAGGGGCAGCACCCTGCCGTTCGTTAGGCAGGCGCGCGTAATGCAGCGGAATACGGCCTGATGCCCATCGAGCAACGGACTCATTCGCTTGAGGTGATGGTAGTGGAGAACCCCGGCCGCGTCTGCGAATTCGTCAAGGGGCTAGTTGAGAGCTCGTGCCGGGCGG
>CADEDX010000882.1 GCA_902826195.1 uncultured Bradyrhizobium sp.
CGCTGCGCTTGCCGTCGAGCGAAACAAGGTCTGGAAGCGACACGTTCAGATACTGCAGAATGCCCTTGACCGGCCCGAACGGCTGTTCGCGGAATTGCAGAACGGAGCCCCAGACCGGATTGTCGAGCAGCGAATGAGCGCGCAGCCGGAGCCGCAACGGAGCCGGCTCGGCCTCAGACCGGGTCTCGATATCCAACTCGCCTTCGGGAAACCGCAGCGACCCTTGGTAGCGGATGGGCCAATCGCCTCCGCCGATGTTGAGCAGCGTGTAGCGCTGCTGCACGTCTTCCACGCGCGCGCGGCCTTCGATGGCGAGCGACCGCAGCGGCCCGTGAATCCGGGCGCGGGAGCCGAGGAATCCGCTCAGACCGGCGCCGTGCCCTTCCAGAAGCAGCGCGAGATCGGAGAGGGCCGTACGTTCGAGATCGAGATTCAGATCGAGTTCGCTTGAGCGCAAGCGTCCGCGGCCAGAGAGAGTGCCGAAGCCTTGCGCGAGGCGATCGGTTCTGGCTGGCTCCACTGAGAATCGGATGCCGATCTCCGAATTGGCGCCCGGCGTGATGTCGACATCGGAGTTGATGCAGTAGACGGTGCTCTTGGTGTCGCCGAACTTGAAATTGATGCGGCCGCCGCGCACCTGGATTTCCGGCAGCGTCCGCACCGCCGTGGAGCGTTGCAGCAGTGGTCGAATGTTCCAGGTTCCCGATGAGTGCTTGACCAGGTTCACCGTCGGCTCATCAAGCGTGATCCGGGAAACTTCCCAACCGCCGCCGAGCAGGCTCGCCAGCGAAACCTGGGCATTCAGAGATGAGACATATGCGAACGGCTCGATGCCGATCGCCGGATCTTCAAAGATGACGACGTCGGCCAGCGAGAATCCAAAACCGGTCAGAAGGCTGAACCGCAACTTGCCGGTGATTTCCACCTTGCGGTTGAGCGAAGATTCGATGGCCGCCTGAATGCGGCCTCGGTAGCGGCCGGCCTGTAGCCAGGGCGATTGCCAGGCGGCGTAGGCGGCGGCGCACGCCAGAGCGCAACCGAGAGCGAGGCGGCGTTTCACCCGCGCACCAGCCTCTCGTAATCGGCCGGTTCATCGATGTCGGCCACAATGCCGGGATCGGCGACATCCACGTAGACGGTCTCGCCGGCGTGGGCGTGGATGACATCGCTGGCCCGCGTGGGTGTGGCGAGAAACTCGGCCGCCAGTTGCGCTTTGCACAGCACTGGATGTCCGCGGCGGCCTTCATACCTCGGCACCGCGATGATTGCGTCGGTTGCGGCTAATCGCGCGACCGTGGATTCGTGAATCGCCGGGTAATCGACGGGCGTGAAGAAGAACGAATCCACGCCGGCGGGCAGCGCGCGCAACCCGCATTGCAGCGAACTCAGCATGCCGCGCTCAGGAACCGGATTCACGGTGAACAGCGCCTGCCGCCGCGCACCCGCGCGAATTGCCTCGGCGTGATGGCCCAGAACGGCAATCACCGTTTCGCAGTGGCGCTCGAAAATACCCGACAGCCTGTCGAGAAACGTCTCGCCCTGATAGCTCAGCAATGCTTTCGGTTGACCCATGCGGCTGGAGGCGCCCGCAGCCAGTATAATGGCCGCGCGGCTCACTTGAGCAGAGTCCGCAACGACTCGTTGACGAAGATGGATTTCGCGGCCCTGCGCCATTCCGAATCCGGATTGCGCCGCACGGCGATCATTTCGGCGACCACGCTGACGGCGATTTCTTCCGGTGTGATGGCGCCGATATCGAGGCCCATCGGAGCGTGTATGCGCTCAAACGCCGAGCGGGGAATGCCTTCCTTTTCGAGTTCCTTGATGACGCCGATGGTCTTGCGCTTGCTGCCGATCATGGCGACATATTTGGCCGGTGTCGAAACAGCCCATCGCAGCACGCGCATATCGTCGCGGTGGCCGCGCGTGACGATCACCAGGTAGCAGCTTTCGGTAATCTGCAGCTTCGGGAACAGCGATTCGTAGTCTTCGGCGTAAACCTGGTCGGCTTCGGGGAAGCGGTCGCGGTTGGCGAACTGTTCGCGGTCGTCGACGATTACGGTAGCGAATCCGGCAAGAGTCGCGACCTTGGAAAGCGATTTCGAAACGTGGCCCGCGCCAAAAATATAGGCGAAGGGCTGCGGCAACACGGGTTCCACAAACACGTTCAAT
>CADEDX010000883.1 GCA_902826195.1 uncultured Bradyrhizobium sp.
GCCATATCCGTAGGCAAGCTCGAGCGGGCGCATGAGGCGTTCCTGCCCGCGTACATGGCGGCGCCCGCCTAGGGCGCCGGCCGATAGTTCCGGAGACTTTTCTCACCATGCCGATGGATGCGCGCGAGATCGAACGGCTGATCCGCGAGGGTCTTCCCGACGCCAATGTCGAGATCGAGGATCTGCGCGGCGACGGCGATCATTTCGCCGCGCGCGTGACCTCGAGCGCGTTCGCCGGCAAGAGCCGCGTGCAACGTCACCAGATGGTCTACAAGGCGCTCAAGGGTCGCATGGGCGGCGAGCTTCACGCGCTCGCGCTGCAGACCGTGACGCCCGACGAAACCTGAGAGCTTCCCCCGGAGGATGTCCGCATGAATACCCAGACTGAGACCAAACCCGTGTTCCAGCGCATCCGCGCCGACGTCGAGAAGAACGACGTGGTGCTGTTCATGAAGGGCACGCCGGTGTTTCCGCAGTGCGGCTTCTCCGCCGCGGTTGTCCAGGTGCTCACCCACCTCGGCGTCAAGTTCAAGGGCGTCAACGTGCTCGAGGATCCCGAGATCCGCGACGGCATCAAGAAGTTCTCGGATTGGCCGACCATCCCGCAGCTCTACGTCAAGGGCGAGTTCGTCGGCGGCTGCGACATCATCCGCGAGATGTTCCAGGCCGGTGAATTGCAGCAGCTGTTCGCCGACAAGGGCGTCACCCTCAACGCGGCCGCCTCGGCCTGAGCGTGTCCGCGCGCCGCGTCGGCCAGGCGCGGCTGGAAGTGATCGTTGCCGACATCACCACGCTGCGCGTTGACGCCGTCGTCAACGCGGCGAATTCGTCGCTCCTTGGCGGGGGCGGCGTTGACGGGGCCATCCATGATGCGGCTGGCCCCGAACTGCTCGCCGAATGCCGGAAACTCAACGGCTGCGAAACCGGCGACGCCAAAATCACCCAAGGCTACCTGCTCCCGGCGCGGCACGTGATCCATGCCGTCGGACCGGTTTGGTACGGCGGTACCCGTGACGAGGACGCGCTGCTCGCATCGTGCTATCGCCGCAGTATCGAGCTTTGCCGTGTCCATGGCCTCGCTTCTATTGCGTTCCCCGCCATCTCGACCGGCGTCTTATGGTTTCCGGCGGACCGGGCGGCCAGAATAGCCGTCGAGACAACGATTGACGCGCTTGCGTCATCGCCGCACCTGACACGTGTGACATTTTGCTGCTTTTCTGTGCCCAGCAGCGAATTGCATCAGGACGTTCTGGAGGCCTTTGGCAGCCCTTGTCCGTGATCACGCCTCCGCTACACTCTCCCGTGAACTCCTGGGGAGAGGGATCCAGATGAATTCAGGGCTGCTCGGTGTATTCGCTGCTGGCGCGTTGTTGTTCGTGACGGCGCCGGCCAAGGCCGAAGGCACGTTCGACCTTCCTGCGGGAGCCAAGTTCAATCAGGAAAAGCTCGCCAAGATCACCACGTTCTTCAAGAACGAGGTGGACACCGGAAAGATCGCCGGCGCCAATGTGCTGATCCAGCAGCACGGCAAGCCGCTCTATCACGAAACGTTTGGCGTGCAGGACGTGGTGTCGAAGGCGCCGATCACCGACAAGACCATCTTCCGCCTGTCGTCGCTCACCAAGGCGATCACGTCCGTCGTGGCGATGCAGTTGATCCAGGACGGTAAGATCAAGCTCGATGATCCCGTCTCAAAGTACATTCCCTCCTTTGCCAATATGAAGGTCGGTGAAGAGAAAAAGGCCGAGGACGGCAGCAAGACGCTCGAACTGTTGCCCTTGGCCCGGCCCATCACCATTCTCGACCTGCTGCGTCATACCGCCGGCATCACCTACGGCTTCTACGGCGACAGCCTGGTGCGCAAGGCCTACAAGGAGGCCAATCTCTACGCCGGCGAGTTCGACCTCGCCGAATTCGCCGAGCGGATCGCAAAATTGCCGCTGCACAACCAGCCCGGCGCGCTCTGGCAGTACGGCCATTCCACCGACATCCTGGCGCGGATCATGGAGATCGTGTCCGGCAAATCATTGCTCGAGATCGAAAAGGAAAAGCTGCTCGATCCGCTCGGCATGGTCGACACGAACTTCTTCGTCACCGAACCGGAGCGGCTGGCGCGGCTGGCCCAGCCGGTGCCGAACGACAGCGATTTTCGCGTCGGCCGCCAATACCGC
>CADEDX010000884.1 GCA_902826195.1 uncultured Bradyrhizobium sp.
GTCGATGGCGCTGAGAACAGAATAGCCGACGCCCAGGCGATCGAGCACCCCCGGCGCGTAGTTCTCGATCAGCACATCGGCCTTGGCTGCGAGTTCCTTCAGAACCTTCACCCCTTCCGGCGATTTCAGGTTGAGACTGATGTTGCGCTTGTTGGCGTTGAGCATCGCGAAAGGGACCGCGTTGCCCTTGCTGATGCGGGCGCGATGACGCACCGGTTCGCCGTTCGGCGGCTCGACCTTGATGACGGTGGCTCCGGCCTGCGCCATCAGGAAGCCCGCATATGGACCCTGATAAACCTGCCCGAGGTCGATGAGGACCACGCCTTCGAGCGGCAGCTTGCTGGGTTGGTTCAAGACGTCCTCGGTATGGTCAGAAATGGTAAAGCCGCGTCGGGTTGTCGATCAGGATTTTGCGGCGCACGGCTTCGTCGGGAACGCATTCGTGCAGCAGGCGGAGCAAATCCCCGAGATCAGGCATCGTCTCCGCCGTGTGGCCGACATGCGGCCAGTCGCTGCCCCACACGACCTGATCGGGAGCAGCCTGAACGATAGCCTTCATGAACGGCGCCGTGTCCGCATAGGGCCGACCCACGCGCGTGTTACGGTCTGCGCCTGAAATCTTCGTCCAGTAGCGGCCGGTCTTGAGCCGCTCGGTGAAGGCGCGAAAGTCAGGGTGCTCGTGTCCCTTGTCGGCCATCGTTCGCGACATATGGTCGATCACGAAGTTGAGCGGGAGCTTTTCGAGGTCGGCCGCGGCGGCTGCCAGGTCCGAGCTCTCGATCCAAAGCTGGGCATGCCAGCCGCGCTCCGCGATGCGCGGCGCGAGCTTGACCAGATCGTCGTAGCTGGTGCCGAGCGTCGATACCGGCTTGCCATCCTGCCGGATCATGGTGACGCGCACGGCCTTTAAACCGGCGTCGGTCAGCTCATCCAGCCTTTTATCGCTGACATCGGGCCGCAGAATCGCAACAGCACGAAGCCGATCGGGATAACGGCGTAGAGCGTCATAAGTGACGGCGTTATCTTCCCCTGCCCCCACCGCGTGGACAATCACGCCGCGCGTGAAGCCGAGCTTTTCCCAAACGGCGAACGCATCTTCGATGGTGAACGGTTTTGCCGCGGAGAAGCGGCCTTCACTTCCCGACGGAAAGCGATCGAAGGGACCATAGATGTGGAAATGGCAATCGCAGCTGCCGTCCGGCAAACGATGTTCCATTCAGGACAACTCCCTTTGTTTTTGTTGGCGCGCAGGCGCAATGCGCTGGCTGCGAACTCGCGATTTTTGGAGAGGTGGTTTGACTGAACGGGCGCAAAGCCCGCGCGAGGACGCGTCTGGCAAGACGGCTTCAGGCGATCGCGGCAGTGGAATGCTGTCCAGAGTTCATAACGCCTCCCTGTCATCGCGCTTGTTGCAGCGCTTCGAGCGGAGATTAGGAGGCGTGTCGAACACAGTCCACTGTTTTACTGGTATGTGTCTTTATTTACAGTAATTCTACGAAGCGACATCAGCGCATCGTCTAGCTTTCTTTGATACAGAGGCTCACTTCCATCCGAGGTATTCTGCTAGCCAGTCAGGATCAACTTACACGGATATGGAAAAATCCAACGCCGCCATTAAGACCGCCAAGCGAATTTTCGAAGTGCTCGAATACTTCGAGGAGGTGAAGCGTCCGATCTCGCTGAAGGAGGTCTCGACGAAGTGCGACTATCCCACCTCCAGCGCTGCGGCGCTGCTGAAGAGCATGGTGACGCTGGGGTACCTGCTCTACGACAGCTACAATCGCACCTATCTGCCGACGATGCGGATCGCCCAGATGGGCGAATGGTTGAACACCGGCCTGTTCGGCGACAGCGCCATCCTCGCACTCGTCGACTACGTTCATCAGGAACTGGATGAACTCGTCAATATCAGCACGCAGTCCGACCTGCATGCGCAATACATTCACTGCCTGCAAACCAGCAAACGTCTGCGATTTGACGTAAAGCCTGGCGAGGTTCGGCCGCTGGCGATCAGTGGGGTTGGCCGCACCTTGCTCAGCGGTCACGCGGACGTGGAGATCGAGCGGCTGCTACGCCGGATCAATGCCGTCTGCCCTACCGAGGAACGGATGGACCTGAAGGCATTGATGAAGATCGTCAACGGTATCAGGCGGGACGGCTACATGTTCTCC
>CADEDX010000885.1 GCA_902826195.1 uncultured Bradyrhizobium sp.
TCGCGTGCGGCCTGGCTGCAGGACGCGTGGAGCTGGGTTGAAGTTCATTTGGGCGAAGGCCGGGGAATAGGGCTGTCCTCAACCCGGTTTCATCCTGAATGGCGTGATCCTACACTCGAAGAACAAGCCGAGCTTGATAGGATTTCTGGCGAGATCGAAAAGCTCGATGGCCAACTCGATGCATCCTCGATCGACGACGATCCACGGTGGTCGATACGTGATGACCTCGAGGCAGCCTACGAGCTCGTTCGTCAGGCCGGCCGTTGCTGTAGTCTCGAGGTGAAGCAACTCGCCGGGGTAGTTCTGTCGGTTGATCGCGACGGCTCGATCTCGGCTGGCGAGGGACTTGTTCGCGACGAAGACGAGAATCGCGCCAAAGCCTTCCTGAAGCGGCGCAGGGCAGGAGATGATGGTGCCGAAAGCATTGCTAGCTCGGAGGACGTGGCGCCGACGCGCGTCAGCGCTTTGCCGAAAGCAGTGAACAGGGACCTCACATTGGCGCGAACGCGAGCGGTGAGATTGGCTCTGTCAGGCGACCCAGATATCGCGCTGGCCGTTTGCGTAGCGACCATGGCGCTTCGCGCGGTGCACCATTCCGAGATGATCGGCGTCTCCATCAATGCGCAGCTCAGGCAAGTCGATGACTTGCCCGCGCTGCAGGATGCGTGGGCGGAGATGGAAGGGCGTCTCCCAGCGGATGAAATCGAGTTGCTCGACTGGGCGCTCGGTCTTTCCAGAGAGAGGCTGCTGGCTGTTCTTGCCGTCCTCGTCGCCGTTTCGGTTGACCTGGCTCACGAGGACACCTCCCCGGCGGACCTCAGGAAGCAGGTCATCGCCGATCGGCTTGCCCAGCACCTGGACATCGACATGCGGTCCTTCTGGACTGCTGGAATCGATTTCTGGGTCCGGTTGCCAAAATCGACCCTGCTTGCGTCGGTGTCAGATGCCCCCGGTATGGCAGAGCGCAGCAGCAGGGCGCGCGAGGATGCGCTCAAAGCGCATGCAAAGCTTCGCAAGGAAGAGCTTGCGGCCAAGGTCGCCACGCTCTTCGAAGGAAGTGGATACCTGCCGGAAATTCTCGTCACTCCGGAGGCGGCCGGATCGCTCGCACTGACTGAGCAAGGTCTCTCCATGATTGAGCAGCCTGCGGTGGCCGCAGAATAATGCAGCGCATCGGCCTCACGCGGGTTGCAGCTCGCGTGAGGTCAACCGCTGCGAGCCGATAGGTGGAGGTGATCAACTTGTGCGCAGCCATTCATAAAGTGCATAGGTCAGCACTTCTTCGGGCGGCGCTTTGGCGTTGCCATCTCCGACAACTTCAATTCTGGCGGCGCGGCCGAAGCCGCCCTCCACACCGAGCGTCTTCACGAAACGGCTGCGTCCGGCATCCCTGTCTCCGCGCGTCGACAGATCAACCCACTTGGGCTCGTCAATGCGTGTCATCGTTCCCTCCGGTACTCCTATTGGCGGCATGAGACCGTAGCTCTGGTCGCCCCGGGAGCGCTCCCGGGGCGACAGGCTCAGTTCCTAGTCTTCGGCATCCGCGTCGACTGCGGCATCAACCGCTTCCATGACGATGAACGCCTCGAACAACGACAATGCGTAATCCGTCTCGATAGGAAGCATGTCTGACGTGAGCACCCTGTCGACATATTCTTCGGCGTTCCAGCTACTCCTCGCCGTCCGCGGACTTCGAGCTTCCATTCTTCCCAGCGCGTTCGCGAAGGCGCTCTTCGCCGTCGAAACAGCTTCTTTCCTGAGCAATCCAGTGAGCGGTAGCTCGACGATTGTCTTTGGCAGCGTCTGGCGCTGAGCGGTCTCGTGCTCTTCGAATTTCTTCGCGAGCAAGCTCCAGCTGCTGAAGCCTTCTCGCTGCGCGATTTTGTTCAAGGCCTCGGAAAGAGGGATGCCTTGTTCCTTGGCCTTACGCTTGGCCTGCGATTTCAGGTTTGGGATCGATGCAGACAGTTTCATTGTGAACTTTCCATTCGAGCATGATTTCACAATCCCTCCTTATGCGAATGTTCGGATGGCGAGTTCGCTATCGATCAGCCCTGCACGTTAAGTGCTTTCCCGTTGGAGGGGGGAAGCGTGGGTACGCATGTGGCGATCATGCCAAATCTTGCCGGGGCAGACAAGCGCGCCGAAAAGTTGCTTGGCGACCGCGCTTC
>CADEDX010000886.1 GCA_902826195.1 uncultured Bradyrhizobium sp.
AGCTCGCCGTGTTCGCGCGCATGCGACAATCCGGCGGTCTCCGTCGTATGCAAACGGCAAGACAGACGGCGCGCGGTTGCTGGCCGCTTTGAACGGTAGGCGTCCGTCGGTGCAGTTTGCAACGGTCCGGCCGCCCTGCACCTGCATCATGCGGTCCGGCGTGATGCTAAGCAGCAAATAGCTGACGACACCAGCCGCGCTTTGGGCCAACGATTTCTACCCCGTGCAGCCGTTCGAGCTGGACATCAATGCACTGCATGCGATCTTTTTGTAACGGATGTTCCTACGACTTTTCTGAGGCTTGCCGCTTGGTGCTGCGCTTGCGCATCCAAGAAAAGTGCATTGGTCTTACGATCGAGATGTTCAAGGCGCTCTACAACTGCGCCAATTTCTGTGTGTAGCTCCATCAACTGGTCGCCGACAATTCGCTTAACGGTTAGATGCACGGTGGCGACGAACACGCGGTAAATGAGTGTCGCACTCAAAAGGCATGCAAGGATCGTTCGTACTTCTGGAAGTGCGCTCCAAAGAACGAGACCTATAATAGCGACCACGATCCAACCGGCGATCTCGAGTGTTCGATCCATCGGAATACTCCTACAAAATGGTACATCAAAAAACTCGCTCGAAGGCTTGGATCGCGCATTACGGCCAAGCGGCTCAAAGAACATTGCAAATCAGCTCTAAAAGGCTGGTTCAAACTCAGTTGGATGTGTAGTCGAAATCGCGGTTCCCTTCGAAGGAACAGTGAGACTGTTGCCGGGTTGCGACAGTCATCCGCCGGCGGCGTCATGGATGCTTCGATAGTTTTACCATCGAAAAAGCTCGATGCGGTAGGCGAGCCGTTGGGTTTGACACCGCCGGGCAAGCAGATTGCTCGCCTAGCGGTCATCGACTGCAAAACCAGGCGCGCGAGCACCCGGTCAATCGCGTTACCGATTTACGTGATGATAAGCAGGCCGACGAACTTGTCGTCGTTATCGGTGCAAAAATGACAGCCGCAAAAGCGGTGAGTACCCTGCTGATCGTGAGAATCGAGGACGAGGATCGATTGTGAGTAAGGTAGGTGGCGGGGATTTCGTGCACGAAGCGATCGAACGCGAACTGACGGTTGAAGATGCGCGCTCATTCGACGTATCTGAATAGAGTAGTTTGCCACTCCCATGCGGAACGGCCCGTTCGGGCCCTTCCTTGGCGGCGGATAACTTCGCGGACTGTGCTCCCGCGAGAAACGCACCTCGATCCATCTCGGGCCTCCAGCAGCTCCCAGTGAAATGGTCCCCCTGCATCAGACGCAAATAGGCGGACACTGGGTTGTTCTAACTGATAGGTTTTGAGTATTTGCTTATCGGTCGAGTAATGGTGGATAAACCCTTCCTGCTCGGGAAACTCGCCAGCCATCTTGCGGAGCCCCGCGGCGAGGCTTCGCAGAAACACGAGCGGCCAAGGCTTTTCATCTTCGCCGATAGTGCCCGGCAAGGCCCAACCGCCGCTTGCGCACCCCCTCCGGTCCGGTGAACTGCGCGGCCAGATACCGGACCTGATGAATCAAGCCGCGTCGCGTGGTTAGTCGGCAGAGAATGAGGCCCCACGCATGCAGCATCATCAGCTCTCCGGCGTTGCTCGCGTTGTTCTGAAGGGTGAGCATGTAGGGCCTCGGACGCTTTGCCCTCCGCGTCGTTTACAATGTCCACGCAACGGTCGAAACGCGCCGCCGCGTCGCGGTGTTCGGCAATGTTGCTAAAGATTGGGTCCGCTTCGCCGGCCGGGTCGATGATCGGCAAGCCATCCTGGTGCGCGATCGGCTCGCGGTCTTGTACGGGCCCCGCTCCCTTCGCCTGCGCGCCCGATGCTTTGGGGTGGCAGGTTGATCGGCAAGCGCGGCGACGGTCACTATTCGCAGGAATGGCGCCTTCATGACTGCACCGCCTTAGACGTGTTTGTGCGTGGCGTGTTATGCACGATGTGAGCTCGGGTCATTTGGATTCTCAGTCTTTTGTGGCTCGGATTACAGCCGGGGGCGGAAGTTGGCGCTTCCCCTCGGCTCGTATTTTTGGTACACCATAAATATGAAGAAGTCAGTTTTGCTACACCAAAATAAGCGCGGCCGGCCAGCCACGGGTCGCGACCCCGCCGTGACCATCCGATTACCGGAAAAGG
>CADEDX010000887.1 GCA_902826195.1 uncultured Bradyrhizobium sp.
GAGCAGACCAAACCGGCGTATTCCGTCAGCGAAAGCGGTGGCCGGCGGCTTTTCCGCGAGGCTGGTTGCCAGATGGCCAAGTGCTGTTCGGCTCCCGGTTCGACAGACGACGATTGTGGCAGTGCCGCTGATCACCGAAGTGCCGGCGAAGACAGCGTTTGACGCCCCGGCGGGACTTTCCGTGCCCGACGGTGCGTCGCCGGCCTGCTTCTCGGCGGGGTATGGCTCTCCGGTCAGGAGCGCCTGGTTGATGAAGAGATCGCGGCTTTCGAGCAGCCGAGAGTCCGCCGGCACGAGATCGCCGGCGATCAGTTCTACAATATCGCCCGGCACAAGCTGATCGATCGGCACCGACAGCCGAGCCCCGCCACGCCGGACAACCGCCTGTACCGCCACCGACCGGCGCAGCGCCTCCACCGCGTTCTGTGCCCGGACTTCCTGGACGAAATCGATCGTCATGCTAATCATCACGATGATGACGACGATCAGAAAGCTCGCAATGTCGCCGGTCGCTGCGGAGAGTCCGCTCGCCACGAGCAGAATGATGACGAGCGGATTACGGAACCGGGCCAGAAATTGAAGCCAGAGCGGTGATCGCTTGACGACCGCCGCATCGTTGGGGCCGAACGTTTCCAGACGCAACCGGGCTTCTGCGGTATCCAGACCAGCGGCGACCGTCGCGAGCCGCGCGAGAATCCGATCGATCGGCTCCTTCCAGATATCTTCGGCACCAAGTTCGTGAATTGGAGGGTTCATGGCGCCATCGATTTCCTAGGTTGCGCGGATCGGCTTCGAACCCAACCTCTCAGCTGCCGGGTTCAGCAATAACTCAGGCCGATGTGCGGCTGCCTTTGGTCATACGTGCACCGATGGCCAGGTTTGCACCTTGATCCAGATCTATTTTGAGCGATGCGGCGTCCTCGCTCGGGCGTGTGCTCCCCGAACCCCGCCGGTCAACGCGCTGCCCCCGAAGACGACCGAAACCGTGCGCCTCCTCGCCGATGACCCCGCATTGAAACTCGCCTCCGAGCGCAGTCCATATATGCGGAACGCAACGCTGAGCATGATACGGAAAAGCGGAAACCGGTTTTCCGAAAAGATCATGCTCAAATGAAATTAGACCGCGACGCAATTCCTTCAATCGCATCATGATCTGGGCGCGCATAAGCGGAGACCGTTCGGCGCCCGCGGTGCTACCGCCCGCCTCGAGCGCCGGATGCCGGCAGGCTCCGTTGCCTCGATGAGAGATCGGTTCCGTTTCCGGCTTTCACGATCAGCGGCAGCAGCGCTTCGACCATGTGGGCGCTGCCGAAATTCGAATAATGGGCGGAATCGAAATAGAGGAAGCGACCGCCCTCCAGATAGGGGCAGCGGCCCGCCTCGCAGCCGATCGCGATCGAATCGATGAAGGCCGCACCGGCAGAGGCCTGTTTCAGTTTTTCGTTGAAGTGGCTATCGACCAGTGTGAACCAGGTGGCACGCTCACCCTGTGCGGCGCGGTTGGCATAGGCAATGACGTCGACATTGGTGACGAAGGCCGGGGACTGACCGATCACCACCACCTTGACGCCGAGCGAACGCAGCTCGTCGATCGTGCCGGCCAGTAGATCGAGCCCCCGCGAGCGAAGGTCGAGCCAGCGCGCCGAGAGGATGACCGTCTTGACCTCCAGCTCCTTGATCAGTTCGATGGCCCGCTGATTGAATCGCGTGCAGGCCGGCCGCGCATAGGAATAATAGGCAAGGACCGGCGGGCAGCCCGCATAGGTATATTGATAGAGCTTGCCGGGGACCGCTGCGGCATGGGCCATCAGGCCCGGCACATAATGTGCGGCAAAGGAATCCCCCCATTGCAAGGTTGCCGGCCCCGGGCCGCCGATCAGTTTGCAGGCATCGGCATTCCAGCCGCTGAACGCCTGGCCTTCCTCGAAGAAGCAGCTGCCTTTGCGCCATGACCGGCTAGGCTCGTTGCGTTCGACGGCTTCGATTTGGCTGCGCATGGCGAGATAATCCGGGAAGCGGCAGGGGAACCCGCCACTCGAGATGCCGGCCATACCGACGTCGGCCAGAACGACGAGCGTGGCGGCGGCGCCCGGCTAGAGCATCCGGCACTTAACTTGATGCATATCCGTCGTGACAGAAATAGTTTT
>CADEDX010000888.1 GCA_902826195.1 uncultured Bradyrhizobium sp.
GGACCTGCGCGCTCATTGGGCCCCTCCTTGCGCGGCCAGCAGTTGCCGGGTGAAATGCCAGATAAAGCGAGGGTTGGCGATCAGGTAACGCCGCCATAAACGGCGCGGCTCGGTCATTACGCGAAAGAGCCACTCGAGGCCGCGCGCCTGCATCCAGCGCGGCGCCTGAGGCTTGGTCTCGGCCAGAAAATCGAAGGCGGCACCAACGGCCAAAGCGACACAGGACAGCCGCTCCCGATGTTCAGCGACCCAAGCCTCTTGTTTCGGACAACCCAGGCCCACGAACAGGAGTTGCACCCCGGCGGACTGGATTCGGGCTACGGTGTCGCGTTCCTCTTCCTGCGACAGGGTGCGGAACGGCGGAGACTCGGCGAAGGCAACCGGCAGCCCGGGATACTGCGCCGCAACATTGGCCAGCAGCCTCGCGAGCGTTTCCGGGCTCCCGCCGAGAAAGCCGGCCCGTAGCCCCTCACCTTCGGCCGCAGCCAGCAAAAGCCGCATCAGGTCTGGCCCGTAAACGCGGCTCGCGCCCGGAACGCCCATGCCTTTCAGGGCCCACACCAGGGGCATGCCGTCCGACGTGACCAGGTCCGCACTGTTCACGGCGCGCCGGAAGCCGGGATGGTCAAAAGCTTCCATTACCATGTGGACGTTGGCGCAACAGACCGCACGCCCGGCACCGGCCCTCGCCCACGCGAGAATCTGCCTGGACACTTGGCTGTAAGTGGTGGCGTCAACACGCATATCCAGGATATAGCGGCTCTCCGGCCAAGTCACTGTATCATTTACTCGCATGTTTGTTATGGGTAATCGCGGC
This sequence comes from uncultured Bradyrhizobium sp., assembly GCA_902826195.1. Lineage (GTDB taxonomy): Bacteria > Pseudomonadota > Alphaproteobacteria > Rhizobiales > Xanthobacteraceae > Bradyrhizobium. Next base: position 818 of record CADEDX010000888.1, read on the forward strand.
CTTGTAAATGTCCATCAGCAGAGAGTAATTTCGCTCCGGCGTGAATTGCTGGCCGTATCTGGCTTTGGCTGCCTCGCCCATCGCGGTAAGGCGCGCGGGGTTCTCGGCCAGCTCCAGCAGGAAGCACTGGGGCAGCGGGTCCTTCGCGACGTTCGGCAGGTCCATCGAACGAAGCGACCTCTGCACGGCTTCGAGCACCTGATCGGGCGAGTGCTGGACGTCGACGTAGAAGGGGACCCATCGCCGGTGCTGGACGGGCTTGCCGGTGCGCCGGCCGAGCACGAGAAAGCGGTTCTTGACCAGCACGCTGTTCGGGACGACGATCGTCTCCCAGTCGTTCGTCTCGATCGACGTCTGCCGCCACCCAATCTCGATGACCCTGCCGGTGCTCTGCTCGATCCTCACCCAGTCGCCGACCTGGATCGACTGGTCGACCTGGAGGGCGAGCCCCCCGAGGATGTTGCCGAGCGTGTCCTGGAGTGAGAGCGCGATGACGGCCGTGATGAGCGCCGAGGTCGTGAAGATGTTGGTCGGGTTGACCTCATGCTTGTAGGCGAGGACGGTCAGACCGAAGACGATGAACGCGACGACGACGAGCACGTCCTGCAGGATTCGCGGCGGGTAGTAGCGCAGTCGCGTGCTGAGGACGCGGAAGAGGAAGACCGCGCCGAGCCGGATCAGACAGATGCCGGCCACGACGAGCGCCACCTCGTCGGCGTACGATTCGAGCTTCAGATTTCCGATCCCGCGCCCGACCGTGGCGACCAGCGCCGCGACGATCGCGACGACGTAGAGGCCGGCGAGCCGCAAGACGTGCTGGCGCTCCAGGTGCGCCGAGCGCATGACGACGACCGCGAGGACGAAGAAGACTATCGTCGCGAGAGAGAAGCCGCCGTACCACTGGACCTGCGAGAGAGTGTCCCAGGGCATGACGGCCGAATACATCGAACGCGAGTTCAATTGCAAGCCGTATTTTCCTTACGCCTCACGTCTCTCTCACTCATAATGGTCCGGGGGGACGGCAAACCGATGAGACGGACGCACCTGCAGGCGATCGGGACGGCGGTGCCGCGCTATCGCGCGCCGCAATCGGAGGTGGCCGAATGGGCGAAGCAGGTTGCGGCCAGTCAGTTCGAGAGCGACGAGCGGGAGGCGCGCCGCGCCGCCTCGGCCGTCGACCGGATCTACCGCCATTCGGCGATCCATAGCCGCAGTTCGGTCGTCCCGGACTACGTGGCCCGGCCCGAGGAGTTCGGCTTCTTTCCTCCAAACTGGCGCCTCGATCCCGAGCCGTCGACCGCGGCGCGCATGGAGCT
>CADEDX010000889.1 GCA_902826195.1 uncultured Bradyrhizobium sp.
CTTGCCGGCGAACTGCGCTTCGATGAGCTTGTTGATCTCGGTGAAGGGCATGTCGATCGGCACGCCGATCGCGACCCGTCCCGGAGTCTGCGGCACGATGTCGACCGTGGCGGGAAACGGGCAGGATGGCTTGGTCTCGGCGGGCGTGATGCGGGTCTCGGCCTGGATGCCGAGCGTGAGCGTGAGGTTTGCGGCGTCAACGCGCGGCTGCGCGGCCATCGCCCGTATCGGGCGCAACTCCAGCCACAGCGCCGGCATCGTCGAGCCTGATGTCGTGCCCTGCAGCGGGATGGAGCGGCAGGCTTTTGCCCACTGCGTCCGCGCGTTCTGCTCGAAGGCCGGATCGTTGCGCATGCGCGCCTGCACCAGCGAGATCTGCTCGGCGACATTCTTGTCGATCAATGGCTTCACCTGCGCGGGCACGCTGACGCGGGCGCCGGCGACGCTGAGGCTGGAGTCGCTGAGATTGACCTGGCCGGTCAGGTTCGGCTCGATGCGCCAGTTGGCGGCGATCCTGGGCCGCGCCGATATCACGACGTTGCCCTTGATCTCGGCGCTGGCGTTGAGGTTCTTGATGTTCACGCTGCCGATCTGTTTGGCGACATTGCCGCCAAGCAGGCCGCCGAGCGCGTCGCCGACCGCCCCGGTCGCCTTCGCCGACAGCGAGCCGGTGACGTTCAGCGTTCCGGTCAGCGGTGTCGCCAGCGACAGCACGTCCTGCGCGCCGGTCGCTGCGATCGGTCCGCGGGAAGCGCTCCAGCCGATATCGGCATTCTGCAGGATCTGCGAGATCGGATTATCGGCCTTGCCGGTGAAGTTACGCGGCGCGCTGCGATCGGCGGCGTCCCGGATCGCCGATAGCGCGACCGCGATCGACGCCATCACAATGGATGCGCGGGGCGCGGGCGGCAGCGGCGGCAATTCGGCGAGCGCGGGCGGCCGGTTGGTGGCGCGCGGCGCGACGACGTCCATGACCTTGAGGCTGATCACGAACGAGACGATCACGACCGCGAACGCGATAGAAACCCTCTTCAGATGCATCGGCAGACGCATCGTCCCCCCGGATCCCAAATGAATCGCCCCGCCAACCTTCTACAGCGGAGACGAGCGGCGCGCCACTGCGCAATAAGGCTGCACCAGGATGTACTGCCAGATGCGCGGGCCAGATGCCGGCATTCAAGGCGGAACCGACAACATCTGCCCGGATGTGAGTATTTCCGTTTCTTTACCCCATGGCTGGTTCGACGCCGGATCGTGAACCAGGCCAGATCCGACATTTGCGGGCACGCCGAAGGGGTGCCCCATCGTCAACCAGTTGACTCCAGATTTAGTACTTGTTACTATAAAAAATGTAGTAACGTCGGAGTTGCCGATGTCAGCAGTATCTTACGTTGCCCATCCGGCCGGCGCCCGCAGCTTCTGGCTCGGTTTTGCCGCCTATCTCCTTCCGTCCTTTCCGATCGCTTTCGTCTGGCATCTCGTCCTGTTCGAGCAGAAGTATCACGCGCTTCAGATCTATCGTGACGAGCCGGTGATCGCTTTTGGACTGGGTTCGATGATTATCCAGGGCGCGATCTTCTCCTGGTTGTTCCCTCGCGTGTTCACAGTAGGCAACGGGTCCTTCCTGAAGGACGGGCTCCTGTATGGTCTTGGCGCGGGCCTGCTGTCGTGGTCGTTCACAACGCTCGCCGTCGCAGCCAAGAATGTGATGGTTTCCGTGCCGGACTATGTGTTGCTCGAGACCACGTTCACGCTTCTGCAGTTCGCAGTCGTGGGGCCGCTGATCGCCCTGGCCTACCGAAGATGATGCGGAGGAATTAATCTCGAAGGCATGACAAATCTTCACTATCCGCAATTCTGCGCGCTTGCCCGCGCGGCGGAAATCATCGGCGAGCGTTGGACTCTCCTGATTATCCGGGAGCTCCTCCTTGGGCCGAAGCGATTTGGCGATCTCCTGGATCATCTTGACGGCATTAGTCCCACCTTGCTCACAGCACGCCTTGCCACCCTGATCGAGTGCGACGTCGTGCGACGAACGGTCTTGCCGCGCCCGGTCAATGCGCAGGTATACGAGCTGACAGAGCTCGGCCGGGAAGTTCAGCCCGCGATCCGGGAGTTGATCCGTTGGGGTG
>CADEDX010000890.1 GCA_902826195.1 uncultured Bradyrhizobium sp.
CCGACCTTGTGCGCGCCGCCACTGCGCAACGGAGAACTCAACACCATGTCGGAGGACCTGTCGCACATCGCCCCGATCCTGCGCCGCTACATGCCGGGGACCTCGATGTTCAACATGTCCGGTCAGCCGGCGATGTCGGTGCCGCTGGCCTGGAACAAGGCGGGCTTGCCGCTCGGCATGATGTTCGCGGCCCGGTTCGGCGATGAGGCCACGCTGTTCCGGCTTGCCGGTCAGCTCGAACAGGCGCGACCCTGGAAGAATAAACTACCTCCGGTTTGTGCATAACCGCCGCCGTAAAAACGACAAGATTTGACAAGGCGCGGCCGGACCGGCACTGAGGAATGGCACCGGATGGACGTGGGACACCGATTCCGGAAGAGCCAACCCGATCCGGAGGCTGAACCGTGACTCAAGGTGACCCGACCGACCATGCCCTGGCGACCATTGCCAGCATTCTCGACCCCTCGGAAAGCCGCCGCGACTCCGAGAAAGTCGCTGTTGCAGAGCCACGGTCTGCGGTCCCTCCGCCCCTGCCCGTCGCCCCCACACCGATCGAGGCGCACGGTTACACGAAGCATGGTCCCGGTCCGATGGCCGCGATCCGTTTCAAATGGACGGTCCGCCTCGACAATGGCGACTACTATGTCGACGAAACCATCGGCGAAAATTCCAAGCCGATTATCTCCGGCCCGATGTCGCGCGACGCTGCGATCCAGATGGTCGACGATTGCGAAAGCGAAGCGCGCCGGCGATTCGAGCAATTGAAGAGCGAGATGAGCGGGCGCGGCAGCGCCGCCAATGTTGCTCACAAGGACAGCGCCGAGGTGTAGCCTCGGTCTGACGAATTATCGCGGCAGCCCAGGAAATCCTCCTTGGCGATATCGACACCTGCGCAGGATTTCACGGGCGCATGAGCCGAGGCGCGGTCGAGCAGGCCGGACAGGTTTTCGAGATAGGCACGAACACGCCGTCGGAAGCTTGGTGAAGCGAAATGGCCACGGTTCGTCACGCAGCAGTTCCATCTGCTTTCGCTGGAAATTGACCGCCCCGCGAGCGCTATCTAAACTCCGCGATCAGGTTTGAACCCAGAGCCGCTAGTACACGACTCATACTTTGAAAAGTGATCTGGATCACGTTGAGTGAAGCGATCGCTGCGTAATAGCTTCGGGGGATGGGGTTCCCTGCTCAGGAGGTCGCAATGAAGAAGTGTCTCGCTATCGCCATGCTGTTGCTGGCGAGCAGCCTCACCGCCGCGCAGGCCCAGTACAAGTTCGAATATGGTGGCCACACCATCACCATCGATCCCGACCGCGGCACGGTTCAGATTCCGGGCGTCTACGACAATACCGGCAAGAAAGCGAAACGCCCGCGCGGCGAGGAAGGCGATCTCGATCGCCCGGCCAGGAAGACGCCCCAGCAAGCCAAGTCCACGCCGCAGGCCGCACCCGAGACGGCAGCCCCGCCTGCTGCACCGCCTGCCCCAGCCCCTGCGCCGGCAGCACTCGCACCGGCTGCTCCTGCGCCGGCCGCACTTGCACCGGCGGCCCCTGCGCCTGCAACTCCTGCACCGGCAGAGCAGGCCGCTGTCCCGCCGGCGCCGCCACCTCCTGCCCCCGCTCCGCCCGAGCCCAACACAACGATCGTGATCGCGCCGCCGCCCCAGAGGTCCGCTCCCGCACCTCAAGCCGTTCCCGCGGCCCCGCCACCGCCGGCTCCCGTCGCCGCACCCGCGCCGGCGCCACTGCCGCCGCCACAGAAACAGGCCGCCGCTCCCGCAAGTTCGTCCGTTTCGTCGTCGAACTCGCCGCTCGGCGTCTGGCTGACCGAAGAGAAGGAAGGTAAGGTCCGAATCGAAGAATGCGGCACCAACCTCTGCGGCTACGCGGTCGACAAGAAGTCGAACCAGAACGGCGAGCAGGTCCTGATCAACATGAAGCCCGGCAAGGACAAGTGGAGCGGCCGGATTTTCGATCCGAACAGCGGCAGCAGCTACGATTCGACGATCGCCTTGAAAAACGCCGATACGCTGCGCGTACAGGGTTGCGCCTTCGGTGGCATGTTCTGCGGCGGCCAGACCTGGACCCGCGTCAACTGACCGGCGTGTGACGCCGAGCACTTCCGAGCGG
>CADEDX010000891.1 GCA_902826195.1 uncultured Bradyrhizobium sp.
GGAGCATCGAGCCCGCCAGATTGCCGAGATGCTTGACGCCGTTGATGTACGGCAGGGCAGAGGTGATGAGGATGCGTGCCATGGGCGCGATGTAGCGTTGGGCGGGGCGGAAGGCCAGCCCGGTCCTGAAGTTGCTGGTTACCCGATCTAGGATGAAGGCAACCTCTATTCAGCTCGGGGCGTATTCAGCCTAGGCTGGGTATTCTGAAGGATTGGAGCTCTCGTGGAAGGGTTGAGCGCGATCGACGAACTCTATCGCCTGATTGCTGTGGTGGTAGCTTTCGACGAGGATCTCGAACGCGAGACCGAGCCTGATTTTGAGGCCGTCCTCCAGCACATTCTGGCGCACCCGAACTGCCGTCCCGCTGCAGGCGATGCGTTGCTGGATTCACGTTCCAAGACCGACGGGTTGCTGTTCGGGTTCTGCATGCATGTATTGCGTTGGCCGGAGGTTCAACGCGGACTGCAAAAGATGATAGAAGCTGCGGTGGACTCCAATGATCGGCGAGCTCAGTTCGCCCTAGAGAGCATTGCGAGTTGCTTCGAAGACAATTGGGACTGTCGGTTGCTCTATGACCGATTCAGCGCCTAGCGCTTGCCTCACCCAATCCCCGTGATCTGCACCGCCGCGTGATAGCGCATCGTCGAGAAGCCGGCGTAGCGGTAGGTGATCTTCCGGGCGGCGACGAACTCCTGCCAGGCCTTGTACTCATGCTCGCGCCAGTTCGGGTAATTGTAGTATTCGTCGAACATGATCACCGTGCCGACACGCATGCGGTCGGCCAGCTGCTCGAGCACGTACTTGGTTGAATCATAGACGTCGCAGTCGACGTTGATGAAGCTGACCGGGCCTGGGTTCGCGGCGAGAAAGCCGGGCAGGGTCTGATCGAACCATCCCTTGTGGAGCTTCACATTGGCGGGGACTTTCGGGAGCTTGCCGTGCTGGGTGTAGCGGCCGGTCTGCTCGTGCGTGCCGGACCAGTCGCCGGGCAAACCTTCGAAACTGTCGAACCCATGGACGATGCGCGGTTCGGCATTCTTCGCGATGATCTTGGTGGAGGTGCCGCCGGCGACCCCGAATTCGAGGATGAGGCCGTTGAGCTTCGCCTCTTTCTCGCGCTTCATGCAGAGCTCGATCAGCGGCTTGCGGCCCTGGCAGAGCATGGCGTCCTTGCGGTTGGCCTCGATGTAGTCGACCGTGTCCTTCTTCGCCCGCACGCGCAGGTCGAGGTACATGTCGTTGAGAAAGTACTTGTGAATCAGCCGGCTGTAGATGCGGCCTAGAATTTTCTTGTCCATGACATCCTGGCTTTCTGGCCGCTTTGGCGGGGGCTTGTAGCATGGACAGGTCAGTGCGCCAGCGTGACGCTGGATCACCCCTCGGCGTTGGCGGCGTCGGGCTTGCATGCGCGGCAGGAGGCGCCTATTCCCCTCAGCCCATAAAGGGCCGGATTAGCTCAGCGGTAGAGCAGCGGTTTTGTAAACCGAAGGTCGGGGGTTCAATCCCCTCATCCGGCACCACGTTCCCTCAAAGATTTCGCGGCGTTGCGACGCGGCTGAAGAAACCCACTCTTTTTCAGCAGCTTGTGCCTTGCGATCCCTTCCCTAGCGCTGCGCACGCGATAAGGTGAATCCCCACACTTAATATGGCTGGGGTTCAGGAGGGACGTCTTGAGGTCCGCGAAAATTTTGCGCGCCGTGGCTGTAAGTGCCGCGGGCGTGCTTTCTGCAATCTCGCTTGTCGCATGCGGAGGGCCGGCTGGCGGCACCGACGCCAAGGCCTTGCTTGGTCAGGACCAGGGTCCTCAGCTCGAGACGCGACAGGCAAACGCGCCACGCGCGGGCGGCGCCTCGGGCGAGTTCGAGTTCCTGCGCTACACGATCGACGTTACCAGCGACCTGCCGAAGGCATGCCTTGGTTTCTCGGCAGGCCTGAACCCGCAGACCGACTATCGGCCGTTCGTGGACATGGGAAATGGCCCCGAGATCGCGCTTTCGGTCGAGGGTTCGAGCCTTTGCCTCGGAGGACTGAAGTTCGGCGATGATCGGGATATCCGCATCCGCTCAGGGCTGCCGTCGGGCGATGGCCGGACGTTGCCGTTCGACGAGGATGTAGCGATCT
>CADEDX010000892.1 GCA_902826195.1 uncultured Bradyrhizobium sp.
CGCGCAAGGGCGATCGAACGGACAAGGTGACCCATGCCGAGTGAATGCTGGCAGTAAAGATAGAGGACGGGAATCACCGCAGCCCCTCCTGGAGCAGCCGAAGGGCGTCGCGAAGTATTCGCTCGGCGCGCGTCTCGCGGTTCGGATCTATGGATAGCGCCGACTTGAAGGCCTTCGCGAAGTGCTTGTGGGCGCGATAGACTGTAAGCAATCGCCTATCGAGCCTCTGCATCCGCCGTGCATAGGCCGTCAGGAAGGCTTCGGATTCTGCGGGCATGCCGCCGGCTTCAAAGTCGAGCTCGGCAATAAACGTCGCAGCGTCGATTTCGATAGGTCCGAGCGACAAACGATCGAAATCGACCAGGGCGAGACGCCCGTGGTTCTCGAGCCATTGATGCGGATGCGGCGATCCGTGGATCGTTCCATGCGGTGTGTCGGGTACGACCACGTGCGCGTGGGCGAGCGCATTCACCAGCTTGTTCGAAAGAGGAGCCAGTCGCGGTGTCAGTTTTCGGAGCTTTTTGGCATATTTGGCTGTCCGCTTCATCTGCTGCTTCGCAGCGAAGACGTACCCGGGTTTGATGCCGCTCTTCGGCAGCGAGGCGAGCGAATGGCCGATACGGGATGCCAGGTCCTTGCCGTCGCCGGCGAGCAGGAGTGGGGGAACCGGGCGTCCTTCAATGGCCACGTGGGTCAGGGCCTGGAGTGGGCGGTCCCACCCCAGGCAGTCTGCGATGTCGAAGTCGAGCAAATGCCGTCCGCGCGCAAGCGCTGCGGCGTCGGAAGCAATCATGGCTCCCCTGTCGTCTGCCAGGACCTTGATGAAGGCAGGTCGGCCCCCTGCGATTCCTCTGAACGTGCAGCGCTTGCCAGGCCGGTAGCGGATGATCTGGTCGCACTGGTAGACCTTGAGCGCGCGCGGGAGTGTTGGCAGGGCAGGGTCATCGGAGCACGATGCAATCGTGATCCAGGCATCGTCGCTGTCTCGCCGCGCTCCGGCGATTTCGGTCGCCGACACCTGAATCCGCAGCGATCGCTCCTGCGGCTTCTCGTACGCGAGAACAAGCATGGGATTGGGGCCTGCCTCGATGCGTCCGAATGTTCGTTGCCACTGGCTGTCATGCAGCATTCGGATTGCAGGTAGGTCGCCAAGTCCTGCAATCAGGGCGTCGATTGGCATGGCCATGGGTGATTCAAGATTCATGGTGCGCGCTCCCGCCCGGCCTGGAGGGCCTCAACGAGCCGTCCGTTGCTTAAGTGCAGAGTCCTGTCGGCAAATCCTGCAGGGAGGGTCTGGTGGCTGACGATGATGATCGTGCGTCGGCCCCGTTCACGCTCCAGCGTCGCCAGGATGACGGCCTGGGATTCGGCGTCGATGTTGGCGAAGGGTTCATCGAGGAGAAGAAACGGCCGATCAGCCAGAAGCGAACGGGCCAGTGCAAGACGCGCCCGCTGCCCGCCGGACAGATTGCCGCCATCTTCGCCCAGAGGCGCATCGAGCGATCCGCCAGCGCGTGCGACGAGATCGTCAAGCGCCACGTTTCGAAGCGCATTGAGCAGATCGTCGTCGGACCTCGAGTCGATACCAAACTGAAGAGCATTCCTTATCGTGCCGGCGAACAGGTGCGTCTCCTGCCGCATTACGGCGAACTGTTTGCGTAGCTCGACGATGGGCCATTCACGATAGGACTGGCCGCTCAGGATAAGTTCTCCTGCGTCCGGATCGTAAAGACGGAGGAGCAAGCCGAGAAGCGTCGACTTGCCGGCGCCGCTCGGACCGGAGATCGAGATGCATTCTCCCGGATTGATCCGGGTGGTCGCGGCGCGAAGTGAGGGGATGTCCTGACCATCGCTATGGTGCGAGAATGAACACCCGCGCAGTTCGAGCACGGGTGTCAGCGGCGTCGGCGCCGTGGCGCCCTTTGGCTCTTCGAGGCTATTGGGTCTGTCTAGGAGTTCCGCCAGCCGATCGGCGCGCGTCAATGCACCTGTGATCGCTCCCGCCAGTTCGTTGATCTTCTCGACCGGCTTCAGCAACTGGTTAAGGTAGGCTACGCATACTGTCAGGGAGCCGACGGTCAGCTGGTTCTGGGCGACCAGCCATCCTCCCAGTCC
>CADEDX010000893.1 GCA_902826195.1 uncultured Bradyrhizobium sp.
CAAAGTGTCCCGTCTCGGCGCGCCAGACCGGTGGCATATGATCGCGCTGATCGTCGCCTTGCAGCGGATGGTCGCCAGCCGGATGGCAATTCATGCAGCGGGGATGCGTAATGACCTTGGCGACCTCCTGAAAGATCGCTCGTGAACGCTCTGCCGTGTTCGCAATCGACTGAAACGCACCGGGCTCTTTCAACGTCTGCTTCGCGTCGAGCGGATCGGAAAAGGCTGAGGTTTGAGCATGTGACAGAACCGCCAGCGCAATTGCGGAACAGAACAGCAGTGACTTCGGTCGCAGCATCGTCATCGACTACAACCAGCTCGACATATTGGGGTTCCAAAAAAGCCGACCAAGATCGGCGTCGTGCCGGCTTGCCGAGGTTTGTTCAGCCAGCGATCGAATTTGCCGCGGAATCCATCGCCGAGGAACCAGCGCCTCACCGTTCCGTTATCCGACACCGTACGGAGCTTTCGAGCAAGCTCGCCATTTTCACTCAACCGAGCAGCGTCGCTTCGCGCCGTCTGGCTGGAACACCGCCATGAAGATGATTGCTCGGCAGCCCTTCAAGGCCCGCACCAATGAAGAAGTGCTGGGGTTACTCGGCGCCGCGGCAACCGCCATCCTGGCCGTCGTCATTATCTCGATGCTCTACTTCGGCCGCGACATCTTCGTTGCGGTTGCCCTGGCGATTCTTCTGAGCTTCGTTTTGGCGCCCCTGGTGAATCTGCTTCAGCGCATTCGCGTGCCTCGCGGGCTATCGGTCGTCGGCGTTGTTATCCTTGCATTCGCGCTGATCTTTGCGATGGGCAGTCTGCTCGCGGCCCAATTGTCCCAACTCGCCGGAGACCTCCCGAATTATCAGTCGACGATCAGTCAGAAGATTCAATCGTTTCGTGACGCGAAGGCAGGCAGCACGACGCTGGAGCGCGCGTCCGATATGCTGAAGGATCTCAGCAAGGAACTGGACAAGCCAAAGGACGATTCGGCCGCCCGTCCATCGGGCCCGGTACTCAGCACAAATTCGCCGAAGCCCTTGACGCCGGTCCCGGTAGAGGTCCGCCAGCCCGATCCCGGGGCACTGGAAAGCCTGCGCGCGCTGATTTCTCCGCTGATCCATCCGCTCGCGACCACCGGCATCATCGTTATCTTCGTCATCTTCATCCTGCTTCAGCGCGAAGACCTGCGAAACCGTCTCATCCGGCTCGCAGGCTCGTCCGACCTGCAACGAACGACCGCGGCGCTCGACGACGCCGCCCACCGGCTCAGCCGGCTGTTTCTGACGCAGCTCGCCTTGAACAGCGCATTCGGTGTCGTCATCGGCATCGGGCTGTGGCTCATCGGCACCCCGAGCGCCGTTCTTTGGGGCATCCTGGCCGCCGCGCTACGCTTCGTACCCTATATCGGCGCCGTGATCTCCGCCGCCTTCCCGCTGGCACTGGCCGTGGCGGTCGACCCCGGCTGGTCGATGCTGGTATGGACGCTAATTCTTTTCCTGGTCGTGGAGCCGATCGTCGGCCACGTCATTGAGCCGATGGTATATGGCCATAGTACCGGTCTCTCGCCCGTTGCCGTGGTGGCTTCAGCGACGTTCTGGACCGCGCTTTGGGGACCGATCGGACTGGTTCTCGCAACGCCCCTCACCGTGTGCCTGGTCGTGCTGGGCCGTCACGTCGAGCGCCTGGAATTCCTCGACGTCATGTTCGGGGATCGCCCGGCGCTTTCACCTCCGGAAATCTTCTACCAGCGCATGCTGGCCGGCGATCCGACCGAAGCCGCCGAAAAGGCCGAGGAGTTTTTGAAGGAACGATCGCTCGCATCCTACTATGACGAGGTCGCTTTGAAGGGCCTGCAGCTGGCGCAAGCCGATGCCGAGCGAGGCGCGCTCGACCAGGAACGCCTTGTCAAGATTCGAGACGCTGTCAGCGAATTTGCCAGCGATCTTTCCGAACGGGATGAGGATCCACCGCTGATCGGCAACCCGACGACCGATGCGGAAGCCTCCTCGGCCATCGAAAGCGTGTCCGAAAATACTCCCAATGAAAATCTTCCGGTGTTGAGCAAGCAAAGCCTGCTACCGGACTGGCGGGGCGAGCATCCCATTCTGTGCATCGCGGGA
>CADEDX010000894.1 GCA_902826195.1 uncultured Bradyrhizobium sp.
GTTCCTCCGCAGGTACCCAGCCGTTGCAAGCGGATGTCCGAATTGGTCAAAAGCGGCGGTTGAGGCATCGGTCGCCGGGCGTCCCGTCGACTGGTGGTAGCCGAAATCCCGATTGGCTGACGGCCACCAGCGAACCCGGCGCCTTTGACACCAGCGGGCATCATCACCCTAAAGCAAGCATTTTGGCGACCATCAGAATGCCGGCAATTGCCAACGCCGCTCCGACCAGCCGATTGAAGCCGCTCGTGCTCATTTTTCCAAAAATGTGAATACCAAAGTGCGCCCCCAAGATTGCAGGTGCGGCATATTGAATCGTTTCCAGCGATGGCGAGGAGGCAGGATGCGCTAACGATAGCATGGTTATAGCGACCGCCTGATTAATCAATATGAACGGCTGAACGATAGATCGCTGCCTTCCCTTATCGAAGCCTTGAACTTGACACCAGATCGCAACAAAAGCCGCCGGAAACGCTGCCAGTCCGCCGGTGATGCCTCCAAGAGCCCCAACCAAGATGCGGCCAAGCAACGCGTTTGTGCTGCACATGGCGATTGCGGGCTTTACCGCAACGAAAGAGCCGTAGCTAAGCAGAAAAATTCCCAGGATAGGCAACAAGATCGATGCTCGCGAATTCAACAGCAGAAATATTCCGAGCGGCAATGTTGCTAAACTCCCAACAAGATAAGGAACAAACTCAAACGACTTTATCTCACTCCGCAAACGCCATACACAGTAGAGTTGTTGCGCTAAAGATGCGACCAATAAAATCTGAACCACAACTATTGGATCCGCCTTGCAGAAAAATAGCGCGGCTCCCGCAATTGGGGAGAACGCAAAGCCAGCGATACTTGAAATAAATGCGCTGGCCAGCACGATCCAAAGAGCAAGCTCACCAGTCGGAGCTGATCTAAACCAGTATGCACTGAGCAACAGGAACACGAAGGCGATAAGCGGGACTGCTGGCAGGCTCGAGAACCCCCTGATGTGTAGCCGTGTACGCTGGACGACAAGCTCAATCACAGGCGCCTCCGCAACGATGAAATGAAACACATGTTCAACGAGAGGAGCTGACGCTCCCACAATTTCGACTATCCGCCAGCATTGACCCTATGGCACGAGGACTGGCGGCATCTGTAATGTAGGCAGTGGAGCGAACACCTTCGGCTGCCCAAACATTCTCGGAACAGACGCTGAAAACACAGCCACCCCGACAATGAAAACGATCAAAGTCACTTTCATCGCATTAGTGCCAAGGGTAGCTGCAGGACCTACATGCATGCCGATGAAATCACGACGGTGAACATGTCGACGTCAAACTGGTCTTCTAGACTCTTCCCAAAGCGCGCCAGCCACTTATCTTGCGCGAGATAAGCGGCTTTTTCCCTTGCAGCTGGACATTCGAATTTGACCCCGGCGAGATTCTGAAGGTGGTGGACCATCTCGTGCACTAAGATGGATTGATCTTCCGGTGACTTTCCCCGCCAATTCTCAGGCAGGTAAATTGTGCGCGATGACGTGTCATAAATGGCAACAACGTTGCGTTCGTTCTCGGCTGCCGGCTCTTCTTGAACATATCCACGCGACCTCTCCCGATCTGCAATGCGTATCCGCATCATCTCAGTTTGAGTAGCAAATCGAATTTGGGGCCGGTCGGCCTTCGCCGGGAGATCAAAATTGGCGCCAACCCAGACAATAACCTCTTCAGAAAGCGATCTTGCCGTTTGGGCGGCGTCAACTTGGTGGCTGGCTTCCTGCTCACGCTGAACGCTCGAAACTTCATTTGCGTTTGCGTCTGATAATAAGGAAATGGCAACAAAAGCGATTGCGGCAATAACTCGTCGGTCATGCATGAGGCGTCACCCCATAAAAGCCTTCTGCACAATATTTGCGCTAACCCCACGCTCCCGCATATGAACGCGTTCACAGAGGTCGGACGGAATCAAGGATAGATTATAGGAATCCGACGGGGATCCGATGGGTCCAATCTTCTATAGGCCGCATCGCGCGTCATCCCCTGAATAAGGGATGCTTCAATGAAGAGCTCAATTCACAGATCGCCAGCTCGTCACAAAACCGTCACCGAACATGACGTCCGGTATTGCTTCTTCAGCG
>CADEDX010000895.1 GCA_902826195.1 uncultured Bradyrhizobium sp.
TCGGGAGAAGATCAAGGAACTGCAGAAGCTTGAGGGCAGCCTGAAATCCGCACTGCGCAAGTGCGCGCGCGAATCGAAGACATCATCTACGGATCACGCTGCCAGCTGCCCAGTTCTCGATGAACTCGCGCGATCTGGGGAGGAGCGCACATGAAGATTGAGATTTTGTACTTCGACGGCTGTCCAAACCACAAACCAGCGATCGAGCTTGTCCATCAAGTGCTGCGGGAACTGGCCGTCTCGGCGGAAGTGGTGGAGGTGAACGTTCCCGATGCTGCGACCGCCGAATCAGCGCGCTTTCTAGGCTCTCCCTCAATTCGCATCGACGGGATGGATGTCGAACCTGCGGCCCGTACGGCTCGCGAATACGCGCTGAGTTGCCGGACCTATACAACCGAAGGCCGCATCGGAGGCCTGCCGTCGAGGGACCTCATTCGTCAAGCCCTGAAAGAAGCGTCCGATTCTTTGGTTGATCGGGTGCCCGCTCCCTCCTCTACAAGCTTCGCGGGTTGCGAACCCGACCCGCGTAGCCGCCTTCGTGCCCCTAGCTCAATGAGCCACTCGTTTATGATGGCGGGCTCGGTGATCGCCGCCATCGGCGCGAGCCTGTGTTGCACATTGCCGATCATCTTCGCACTCACCGGCTTTTCGATCCTCGGCGCATCCGCCTACTTCAACACCCTGCGTCCGTACCTCCTTGTCGTGACGTTTGGGCTTCTTGGACTAGCGTTCTATCACGCCTACCGGCCTTTGCTCCAGAGCGCGTGTGCACCTGGCACGGCGTGCTCGGCGCCCCTGAACCGACGCCCCACGCGAATTGTTCTGTGGCTGGTCACTGTTCTCGTGGTTGCGATGGCCACATTCCCGTATTACTCAGGCCCGATCGCAGAGTTTCTATTGGCTAGCGGGTCATGAATTCAACCAGAACCAGAAAGGTGAGAACGAAATGACACTTAAGCTATACGCTGCATCCGTCGCGCTGGTGGCCGGCGCGGCCACCGCAAAAGAAGCAACGGCCAACATTACCGTTCCGAAGATGGACTGCGACTCCTGCGCCGTCGTTATCAAACGCGCACTCACAAAAACGCCCGGCGTCAAGAGCACGACCATCGACACGGGGAAACGCTTGGTGAAGGTCGTTTATGAAGACTCGGCGGTGAGCGAGGCACAGCTTCAGCAAACCATCGAGAAGACTGGTTTCGAGGTGAAGCCTCCGGTCAAATCGAAATAGCTCGCGAACGCCGCCGGACCGACTACTTCGCCTCCGACCGCCCTCGGACCGTGAGCGGCGCTGATGGTCCCAGCACCGGACTCGGGGGGTGTCCGCCCGGTGCCTCAGCAGCGAGCTCCGCAAGTTCGCTCCAAGAGAATGGAGCGCGCCTCACCGTTCACTCGTTTGAACCGTCGGTTGAATTGCACTGAGAACTTAACTATAGTTAAGATTCAATGGGAAACTCCCGTTGCGTCCTTCTCGCAGTCGTCATGAAGCACTTCATCGTCACGTTCGTCGTTGTGATCCAGGGTCTCGCCCAGGCCGTCTTCGCGCAATCCACGTCCGAACTCGAGCGGCGCGTCGCCGAGATTGAGAAGAAGATGCGCCTCATCGACCCCGCGTTCGGTAAGGAGACTTCGGCCCAAGATCTCCTCGGCCGATTGGCGCAACTCGAACAGAAGCTCGACGCGGTCTTGGCTGAGCGATCATCGCCCCAACCGGCCCAGGTCGCCGCGGCGCCGACGCCGAGCGCAACACCACAGTCGCAGCGTCCGGCGCTCGTTCCAGTGTCGGTCAGCGGCGACTACCAGACCGCGCCCAATAGCGAAACCCGGTTGCCGGTGGCGGGATACATGGACTTTCATGTCAACCGGGACAGCGGCGATCCCTTCCGGCCGGATTTTCACCGCTTTGTGCTGCTCTTCGGCCACAGCTTTTCAGACCGCATCAAGTTTTGGAGCGAACTGGAACTCGAACACTCATTGATTGAGCCATCCGAGGGCACGGGCGGCGAGGTCGCTCTGGAACAGGCGTACCTCGACTTCCTGATCAAGCCCTACTTTAACTTCCGCGCCGGCATGCTCCTGAGTCCTGTTGGCATCGTCAACGA
>CADEDX010000896.1 GCA_902826195.1 uncultured Bradyrhizobium sp.
CCGCGCCGCCCCAACAACCATCGTCGAGGAAGAGAAAACTCTCCATTTCGAGGTTTTTCAGCAGACTGCTAGATCACGATAAGAACGGATCGGAGACGTCGTTCATGACAAGCAACTTTGGCGGGGCGACGCTTTAGACACTCAGATTGGCTCACAGGTTTGTGCAGCTATCCATTTTAACGATTGGTAAGCTATGTCCTTGACTGGACCTCGCATTCACATGCGGGCGGAGGGGAACGCTTAACAACTGTAAGTATTGATGAAGGCCACGGCAACTTTCCGTTAGCCCCCGGTGACTAGAACTTAAGCTCCCACCGAAGAGCAGTAGCATGCAACCCTTATTCTTGCCCGACCAGATTGATGCTCACCGCCTTCTCGTTCTGATCGAGCAAGGCCGCGCTACCGCTAACTACAAAGATAAGCAAAAGATATTCAAGCAAGGCGAGGACGCCCGATTTGTGTTCTTCGTTCAAGACGGTCGCGTGGAGCTAACTTCGATTCAGGACGATTTGGAAACCTCGCTTGGGACAGCACATCAAGGACAATTTTTCGGAGAGGCGTGTCTTCACGATGTGCCGATTCGGATCGCTACAGCCACCGCAATTGGCGATTGCAGAATTACCTCGGTGACGAAAGAGGCGATGCTTTCCACGATTCTTCGCGAGCCCAAGTTTGCAAGAATGTTCATTGACTATCTATCAGATCATAACAGTTGGACTCAGAAACACTTGCTCGAGCATCTCTTAGACGCGGCTGAAGCCGCTTGAATGAGCCGTCGGCTGAGAAATAAGGTCCGGCGCACGCCCCGGGAGCAGACCGGCTGCCCGTCCGATCGCGATGAAGAGTTTTGGCTGCAGGCTGTTACGTTGTGTTCGGCACTGCCGCGAAGGATCGAAAATCCGGTGCTCAATGCAACTTAACGGTGGGCGCCGGCCGGGCGCCGGGGGCGACCAGACCGAGGAGTGTCCGGCCGCGGCCGTGCAGAGCTGCTTCATGCATCTTGTAGAGGGAGCGATACATCAAACGGGCAAAGTAGCCCTCGACGAGAAAACTGCGGCCGATCACCGAACCCATCAGGCTGCCGATCGTACTGTATTTTCCTAGCGAAACCAGCGATCCGAAATCGCGGTAGTGAAATTCCTCCATCGGACGGCCATCCAGCAGACGCCCGAGTTGCTTGACCATAAAATCCGACTGCTGATGCGCGGCCTGGGCGCGCGGCGGGACGTTTTGCGGGAAGCCCGGACGCGGACAGGCCGCGCAATCCCCGATTGCAAAAATATTATCATCGAGCTTTGTTTGCAGCGTGGGTCGAACTGCCAGCTGATTGATGCGGTTGGTTTCCAGCCCAGCGATGTTGGCCAGAAATGCAGGAGCCTGCACACCGGCCGACCAAACCACCAGTTCCGAGGGAATGATTTCACCATCAGAAAGCTTGACGCCGTCTGGCAGAACTTCGGCGACACGCGCGTTGGTTCGCACTTCCACGCCGAGTTGCACGAGTAGTTCTTTGGTCGAAGCCGAGATGCGTTCCGGCAGGGCCGGCAGCACCCGATCAGCGGCTTCGATTAAAACGATTCGCAGATCTCGCTCCGGATCGATCTTGTCGAGTCCGTAGGCGATAATCGCGCGTGCGGTATGGTGCAGTTCGGCCGCCAATTCCGTGCCGGTGGCGCCGGCCCCTATAATGGCTACGTGGAGCTGACCTGGAAGAACGGGCGTCTCCTGGCTCTGCGCGCGCACGCAGGCGTTAACCAGCCGGCGGTTGAAGCGCGCGGCCTGTTCGGCGGTTTCCAGCGGCACCGCAAATTCCTTGGCGCCTGGCGTTCCGAAATCGTTGGTGACGCTTCCGACGGCAATAATCAGCGTATCATAGGCGATCTGCAATTCCGGGCTGATCTCGCGACCTTCTTCATCTACCGTCCTCGCCAGCGTGATAGTCTTCGCGGTCCGATCGAGACCGATCATTTCGCCGTTGCGATAGTGGAAGTAGTGCCAGTGGCCCTGGGCCATGTAGTTCAGCTCGTGCTGGGAGCGACGCAGACTGCCGGCGGCGACGGAATGTAGCAGCGGTTTCCAGATATGGGTGCGGCTCCGG
>CADEDX010000897.1 GCA_902826195.1 uncultured Bradyrhizobium sp.
CGGACGAATTGCTGCCGTTGTGCTTTTCCCAGATGATGTCTTGCGCTAGTTTCCAGCCGGCTTGCCGGATTTCGTCGCGTTGCTCCCAGAACATTCGGAACGATCCAAACACCCACATCTGAGGAGCGATCAACGCAGCACCGAGCGGCCATGCCTCGGGCCAGCGATCCCAATCGAGCGACGTTTCGCCGTAAGGCGGGTCCGTGATAATTGCGTCAGCGCGTGGCAAGGTCGCGAATAGATCCATTACGTTCGCGTTGTAGACCGCGACGGATTCGTCTTCGTAGGAGGGTGTCAACCGCTTCTCCAGCGCGTCCGTCCCGTCACGATATCGCGCGCGGTCCAGGGCGAGCAGTTGAACAGTTCGCCGAGCTTTTGATAGCCGAACGGCTCGTGATTTTCCTTCCACTGCGCGTATGTTTCGCGCATCTTCCGGACGATCTCGTCGGACAGTTTCGCGCGGTGATGCCCTTCGCCGCAGCGGTGTCCGGTGTGGGTTCTTGCGATGGCTTTGCGCCGAATGTTCGGCGCCGGACAATCAGACAAACAGCCGCCCCTTATTCTCGCGCCTGCGCACCATGTAGCCAGCAAGCCGACGCGCCGGCGCTCGTTGCGAACGCACGCGGACGCGCTTCACGATGAGACGTTCTCGGCACGTTAATGTGACCGGATAGGGCGGTGTCGGAACGTGCGGCCAGTCGTTTCGCCATGACCGTTTATCTCCGTCGCTCCAGTCGAAAAACTCTGGCTTCGGAGCAGCGTAATACGTCGTGTGCCGCCAAGTACCCCGGATGCTTCCGCATACGTCGCACGCGCTACATGTGCACGTTCCTGAGTAGGCGGACCAAGTCGTGTAGGACCTGCATGTGACCCAGCCGTAGTTGCGCAGCGTGTTTGTGCCTCTTTCGCCAAACGGAGCCACGGGGATCAGGCCAACTGCTGCAGGTAGCGCTCGGCGTCTTCCTTGCCCATCGCTCGGACCTCGAACCCGCCGTCAGCCAGCGGCATGACGAAGATGACCGGGATCGCCGGAGCGAAGCGGGCGCGGCAGGCTTCGATGTCCTGGGCTGATACCCTGACGATCGAATCGCCTTGAAGCCGGAAGAGGGTGTAGAGCAGGAGTTTCTGCCACTCGCCATCAGTTCCGGCGAGCAGTTCAATCTGCTGCTCACTCATTGCAGCGTAACGGCTTCTTCTTGCGGCTCGATGCGCAGCTTGTGCTGCGCGGCTTCCGGCGATTTGAGGAAGTCGACGACGGCCTGGCGCACTTCCGGATCGATCTCGGCGCAGGCTTCCTCGAGCATGGCATCGTTGAAGCAGTAGTAGCAAGTTTGCATGATTGGCTCACCGCAAGCTAAGTGGTTAGCGATGGCCGGCAATACTGCTTGACTTGAGGAAAATGCGCAATAGCGCGGGGCACAAGCGGCCGGATTCAGCCGCCTCGAAAGCCTTTGGGATCGGCCTCTGCAGGCTCGTTGATTCGCAGCACTTGGTTGATGATCGCGTCGGCCTGTTCTTGCGGCAGATCTGGGGCCGCTGCTGCGATCATGTCGCGAAGCGAGCGCCGATCCACGTGAAACCCTGGCCGGTGCTGCGGGTGTCGCCGCAGGGTGAAGTCGAAGTCTCTGTCCTCGATCGCAGCCTTGGCTCGAGCGATGATCCAATTCGAGCGATTCGATGGGCGCGATTCGCCGGCGCATACCCTTGAGATGTGATCAAGGGCATCTAGGCAGCGCTTCAGGTGAGCATCGTTCACCGCTTTCCCCTTCGGTGTCCGGTAAAGCGCGTGGTTATGCCGCAGCCTCGTCCGTTTGTCTAGCCGCTTGCTTGATGATCTTTCGGCTGTGCTTGCGCTCGTATGCGGCGCGGATTTCCTCGCCAGAGGCTAGCGGCGGCAGATCGGGGAAGTCCTCTAGGCCGATGATCTGGACCGAGCCGTCGAACACCTCCAAGCGCTCGACGGCCTTCTTCGTTCGTGGAACTGCGACTAGGTACTCGATCCCTGCATGCAGATCGACGATCTTGAAGCGGATCGGCTTTGAGTCGAGCAGGGGAGGGCGGTGGTCAGCCACTTGAGTCGCGCGCGGCCTCTACAGC
>CADEDX010000898.1 GCA_902826195.1 uncultured Bradyrhizobium sp.
GTGGCGGGGATATAGACGCCGGCGACGGCGCTGGTCCGAAAGCCCGCCATGACCGGCGTGCTCTCGGCGGCGCAACGCAGTGCGCGTGCGCCTTCGAGCCCGGTTGCAAAGCGCTTGGAGGTCTGCCGGCGGTCTTCGATGTCGAGAACGCTGCCGAAAATCACGACCTTGCCGGCGAACCAGCGCCGGAAGTAATCCTTGTCGTTCTTGACGGCGCACGCGCGCAGATCGGCGAAGGTGAAGGTCGGAATGTCGTCGGCGCCGCCTTCGAAGTTCAGCGTCATCGTGTTCGGCACCCGGCCGGGAACGCGATAGCCGGCAAGCGTCAGCCGGCCGCGTTCATCGAATTCGGGCGGCGCGCCGAGCGCCCGCGCCGCCAGCTCGACGGCCATCGTCGGTACTCTTGTTCCGTTGACGGTGAAGCTGAGCGGCAGGCGACGCAGCACGTCGTCGCTGTCGATGTGGACGTTGAGCGGACGGATGTTCTGCTGCTGTCGCACCGCGACGCGCTGTCCCTGCGACGGCCTGACCGGCTGGTTGCCGCCGAGGATCTCGCCGAGCACGACCTTGCCGTTCGCCGCCGCGCCAGCCAGCGCGCGCAGAAAGTCGCGATCGAAACCGCGGACCTTGTCGCCCAGCATTCCCTCGCCGAATGGAATTTCCGATTGCTCGATCGAAGTCGGGATCACCATGTCGAAGCCGGCGACCTTGGCGCCGCCCTCGAGCGTCGCCGACAGCACCCGGCCTATCTCGCCGGTCCAGGTCAGCATCGGCGCGCCCTTGAACGGCGCGGTGCGCAAGCTTTCCTCGTCCATGGCGACGACAACCGCCGGCGACGTTGCGGGATCCCGCCTGTGGCCGAATATCTCCCAGCGCAGCGCGGTTAGGATGTCGAGCGACAGCCCGCGGATCGGCCTGGCCGCGGGAGAAACGGACGCCGCCGCGCAGACCAGCGCGATGGCGGCAACCACCATCCGGTTGCGCGTGCTACGCCTGATCCTCAAGCGCGATAGCCCGTCACGCCTATTCCATCCGCAGCAGACGGCCGACGATCGGCGTCGCGCCGGGCTTGGCCTGCGCATCCACCTTGAACACGATCTTCGAGGATTTGAACGTCGCGCTGTAGAGCCCGCCGGGCGTGAGGGCGACGTTCTCGGTGGCGAAATCGACGAAGCGTCCCTTCATCTGGGTGCCGCCGAGATTGATCTCCTGAAGCTCGCCCGGGACGTCCAGGCGGCGGATGGTCAGCTTGCCGCGTCCCTTGGCCTCGACCAGCGGCGATGCGCCGTACAGGGTGAGTTGCGGCTGAGGTTGCTTGCTGCCGTCGACGCTGCGCAGCACGGTGGCGGCGACGCCGCTGGTCTCGCGCGTGGTCACGTTGGTCTGGGGAGGATCGCAATTGGTCTTCTCGGCCTTGACGTCGGCAAGGTGGACGGCGCTCTCATCGGTGCCGACGATGACGGTGCCGGCGCCGCGGATCGTCTCGCGCCGGCAAGACTTCAGGTAGCTGAGAATCACCGAGCCGCCGTCGGCGATCTTGATTACCGCCTTGGGCGTCACATAGTCCATGAACTCGGCGCCGGTGACCTTGCCCTGGACGTCCTCGACCACCGCGACCGGCGAATCTGCGGCCGCCGGAGAGGCCAGTGCCAGCAGGCCGAGACAAACAGCAATCGAACGTTTCATGTTGAGACCCCATCGAAAAGCGCAAGTTCATTAGTCGCGCTGGCGCCTGAATGGTTTCAAGGATGGACCAAAATACCCGGCCGGTGCACCGGCGGAACCGACCGATAGCACCTGGCGACCGGCAAGGACAACCACCGGACGCGCGAACCGCTTTCTCACGTGATGCTGTCGGGATTGTGATTTTTGACCAGGTTTGTGCTTGTTGTGCAACCCAGCCGCATTGTCGCACTGTCGCGGTACAATCCAGATGGCGCGGCCGGTGGTGTGCGTACGGGGAGAAAATCGTATGGCTTTTCGTTTGACGGCGACGCGCCCCCGGCGCATGGGTGTCGCCGCGCCGTTGGATCTACCTCCACGATGCCTGCCGATCGAGGACCAGCGCCGTCGATCCGTCCCCGAGGGGAAGGGCC
>CADEDX010000899.1 GCA_902826195.1 uncultured Bradyrhizobium sp.
GGGTTTGACGTGCGTCCAGAAAGAGCCGCGGCTGAACTTGGCGCCCGCATCGAGCAGCAGGACGTTCACACCCTGGCGAGTCAGATTCCAGGCGGCCATGCCTCCGGCCGCGCCACTGCCGACAATGATGACGTCATGAACCTTGGGCGGACGGATCACTTGCATGACTTACCCTTGATGCTCCGGATGGGTGCAGCCTTTGAACTCGGGCAGGTAGGTGTTGCCGTTCCAGCCCAGTTCCTGTGCCAGGCCTTCGCGGCTCTGGTAGTAAGTGTCGATGGTCAAATCCTTGAGCAGGGTGAAATGGCGGCTCTCGGCGCTATCCAGATTTTCCGAAGCGGCGGTGAGCAGCGCGACGCGGTCGGCCGGTTTGGCTTTGGCTAGCCACTGCAGGCAATCGCGCACCTGTTTCTGGCGCGCGCGATCGGTCTGCAGCAGGAAATCGATGTGTTCGTGGACCCGCGCGGCCGCCGCGCCCGGCGTATCGGTTTCGGGCAGTATGAGGTCGCAGGCTTCGGCGAGCAGCTTCATTTCCGCCGCGGTGAGCCATTTGGCGCGATATGGTTTGGCGGCGCGGGTGGCCGTTTGCGCGGCATGTTTGTGCGGCTGCGCCGAAAGGATGGGGAACACGGCGGCCGCGGCGGCGGCTGTTTGCAGTGCGCGGCGGCGGGTCTTCATCGGGCACCGTCGGTGGCGCGCTGTTCGCGCTTGGAGCGAATCTCGCGCACGGCGTAAATGCGCCGGCCCTGGCTTTCAAAATAGGTGCGCATCAGAACTTCGCCCAGTAGGCCGGTGGAAAACATCATCAGGCCGGCCAGCAGCAGCAGCGCGCCAGCCACCAGCAGCGGACCGTGTTCCAGGTAAATCTCATAGCCCATCAGTTTCCGCACCAGCAGGAAAAACATGATGACGGAACCGGCGGCGGTGCCCAGCAGGCCGATGGATCCGAAAAAGTGCATGGGCCTGGTGAAATAGCTCAACAGGAATTTGATGGTGATGATGTCGTAAAGAACGCGGAAGGTGCGCGAAAGCCCGTAATGCGACGCGCCGGCCGAACGCGGCACGTTGCGGATGGGCACTTCGGCCACGCGCGCTCCATAGAAACCGGCGAGCGCGGGGATGAACCGGTGCAGTTCACCGTAAAGATTGATCTCTTTCAAAATCTCGGCCCGGTAGGCTTTGAAAGTGGTTCCGAAATCGTGCAGTTGGATGCCGCTGGCCTTGGCCATCAACCAATTGGCGATGCGCGAAGGTAACTTGCGCGTCACGGCGTTATCGACGCGCTCCTTGCGCCAGCCGCTGGCGATGTCATAGCCTTCATCGATCTTGGCCAGCAGCACCGGAATATCTTCGGGCTCATGCTGCAAATCGCCATCCAGGGATACGATCACTTCGCCCTGCGCTTCGTCAAACCCCGCCGCCAATGCCGCCGTCTGTCCGAAATTGCGGCGCAGGCGGATGACCTTCAGACGGTTGTCGGTTTCCACCAGATTGGCCAGCAGCTCAAACGAACGGTCCGTGGACGCGTCGTCGATGAACAGAATCTCGTAGGGCTTGCGCACGCTTTCGAGCACACGGGTCAGCCGGTCGTAAAGCGGCAGGATGGCCGGCTCCTCGTTGTGAATCGGGATCACGATGGAAATCATGCGTGGCCTATGCTCAGTAGTCTACCAACAGCCCGCGGTTAAAGTTCCGAAATAGTATCGGCATGGCGTTACAACAGCCGGCCAGATTGCATCTTGACAGATGAATGAGACTCGCAGCCGCGTTCCTGATTCCGTTCTCGATATTCGCCCAGGTTCTTGAGTTGAAGCCGGCCGACCGCGTCTCAATTCCCCTTCCCATTGATTCCAATAAGGCATCGTTCTGGTGGAATGGCGAGTTTCGCATTTTTTCCTCCACCGGGTTGCAATTGATCAGCCGCGGGCCAAGTCCTTTTCAGATCACCGAAAGCCGCGAGGTGAACGCCATCGGAGTGCCGACTCCCTTTTGGGTGGAATCGGCTTACCTCGACAACGACGGCACCTTGTTTGTCTGGTATCACCATGAAGTGGTGGGCGTGTGCGGATCGGCGGGCCTGACGACGC
>CADEDX010000900.1 GCA_902826195.1 uncultured Bradyrhizobium sp.
CAGTCCTTGGGGCCGGGCATTCCGTCGTCCACGCAAGGCCGACCTCATCGGCAAGTATGCCCGCAACATCGTCTCGACTCCGCTGAATCTCCCAAAGAACGGAAATAAGTTCAGGAGACCTTCTTCAATGAGCAAACGCGGCCTTATCACAGCCAAGGATCGTGACCGCCTCCTCGCCAACGCTCTCGCCGGCGAACGCGACCATTACCCGATTTGCAAACTATTCGGTCCGGACAGCCGAGCCACCTGGCTCATCAGCGAGATGGATCCAGACGACCCAGACCGCCTATTCGGTCTGTGCGATCTCGGTCTCGGCTGCCCCGAGCTTGGCTATGTCTCGCTAGCCGAACTCACGGCACTCCGCGGTCGCCTGGGCCTTCCAGTCGAGCGCGATCGCCACTTCATCGCGAGCAAGCCAATGTCGGCCTACGCTGACGAGGCTCGCATCAAGGGCCGCATCATTCCCTAAAGCGAGCCGATATTCATGCACATCGGTGCATGAGCCTCACGGCCAGGCGGCCTTCATCAATCGCATGGAAGTTCGCAAGATTTGCAAACCAGCGCGTGGACGGTCTGGATTTTCTTGAGATTGGCTCGTCACCTCAAGGATGCTTCCAGGGAACCAACGGCTGGATCGGGGCAGTACGCGCAGAAGTGCCCCGCGGTAGCGGGAAGAAGCGGCGTTGGGGAGCCTTGATGACCTTGCAGATGGCGCAAGGCGGCGGCGAGACCCGCTAACTGACTCTACCGTGGAAAAGGAAACCCCGGCGCTAGCCGGGGCCAAGTCTTGGGAGGAAAACGAAAATTCTCAGATAGCGTCCCATTGCTCGATTGCGAGCGCGGCCTTGTATGTCGCCATGACTTCTGTGGGATTGATAGACGATGGTGCCGTATTGGCTTGCAACGGCGTAACGGAATGCGACCACGCGATCAGAAACCCAACTGTAAGGCCAAGACCAACCATTCCAGTGGAAAAAGGAGCTTCAAAATTATTGCACCCCGTGCGTTCGTATGGTGCCAGCGTGCGCCAGCCCTGTTTCAGGATTTTGCCGTGGCGTCCCCGAAATGGTTTCGTTGAGGGGCGATTTGTTTCATCGGAACTCGATCAGGTTTCATTGGACTAGACTCTTCCGGCCGATGTCTTCAGAAAGACTGCCACCCAAAGTTTGTCATGACAGTGCCAGGCCACGTAACGTCTGAGGACCAGACCACCCTCCTCCTCGACCTCAAGCGGCGCGGATTGCCCGAAAGCGCAAAGATGCGCGCCGAGACGGCCGCCAAAAGGCTAAAGCCGTCGTCGCGGCCGATCGAGCTGGGGCCAAGGCGATGTCGGTACGCATGGAGGCCTATGGGGACTAGCTCAGCGTCTGATGAATTTAGCGCCGTCGTATGGCCACCACCAATCGTAGACGCGGACGTCGTTCCGGACAGCAAGTAATCGCTGCTCGGAAGTCGGATATGCCAGTCGCGGGCCGCCAAGCTTCTCGACCGAGGTCCCGCGGGCCATCGTGACGACGTAGGCTAGGGCGACGCGTTCGGGGGGCGCGGTCGCTCCACTCGATCCGGTGACCGACACAGGCCGAGACCGACGATGGGGCGCGATCCGTCGACGGTGAAGGCCTCCCCATCTTCTCGCACCGCCGTGAGCAACACGTCGCTCTTCGGAAGCTTCGCCGCCACCGTCGGCTTCACGCCGAAAAAGTCACTCAACGGACGGCTGTGGAGACCGATCTCAACGCGAAAGACCGCGCGGTCGGATCGATCGAGATAGCTCTGATGCCTCGCATGCTGCCTTTCTTCGCTACTGATGGCACTCGCCCAGCACTTAGCCAGGCATTTCCAAGTTACTCTGTTTAGTTGACGCAATGGAAGCTTCCGTCGCCGGCAACGGTCACAAATGCAGGGAAAATGAAGCGGCCGGCAGCTAACTCCAACGATCGCGCAGAAGCTGATGAGATTTAATCGCTCAATTGCAAAAACCGCGGCGCTGGATAATCTCGGTCATCCGTTCTTTTGTGCCGCAGCGATGAAGCTTTTACTCAGCGGTATTTCGACTTCTCTGGCACCGCTTCTGATCAGCGG
>CADEDX010000901.1 GCA_902826195.1 uncultured Bradyrhizobium sp.
AGAGCATCGGGCTGCTTTCGCCCCGTCGGACCATGTCGTAGCCGATGAACTTGCAGCGCCTGCGGACGGCTTGCAGTGAGGGGTTTGAGGGCTCCAGCCCCCGCAGGATGTCGTCCGGGTTGAACCGGACGAGGGCCGAGTTCAGGTTGACGAACTCCTTCGCCATCTCACCCATGTCGGAGAAGAAGTGCATGCGCACATCAGCGTAGCCAGTGGTGACGCCGGACTGCGCCCAGGCCGCGAGGCGGTGTTGCCCGTCGACGACGTAGGTATCGCCGTCAAGCACCCCGACGGTCAAGATGCCTGGCAGGACACCGCCGTTGCCCGAAATCTCCTCGGCAAGCGCCAGGACTTTGGCGTTGACCTTCAGCTCGCGCTGGAAGTTCGGTGACTTCCAGGAAGCGACGAGCTTGGGCGTCAGCTCGATGGTGTCGACGGTGGTTCGTGTGGATTTTTCCGGCAGTGAGCTTGGCTTGACGATTTTGATGTTCATATCGGCCTCCGACCTTTCGGTGCGAGGAAGTTGTTAACAAAAGGCCTGCCGAGGGATTACCCCGCCCTGGGACCGTGGATGGCTTGCGCCACGAAACGGTTGAATGGTGCGGCCTTCTCAGGTTCCGTGCAGGCGACTATCTGGTTGCGGGAGCGGGACTCGAACCCGCGACATCGTGGTTATGAGCCACGCGCTCTGCCAACTGAGCTATCCCGCGTCGAACTTGGCTCCTGTCTCTCCAGGATGTCACCGTTGGCGCGCTCTCCAGGCGATCTACGGTTCTCACCCTCGTCGACGTCGCGCTCGCCCCGGCTGGTAGCGTCCGCAATGCTCCCAACCGAAAGTCCTCAGGCCGTTCCGCGAAAAACGGCCGCGGTGCTGGACAGACTGGAGCCGGTTGCCCCGTTACGGGCAGCAGACGACCTTAACCCTCTAAAGGCACCCCGCCATGGCGGAGAGGTTGAACTGCCCCGGCAAAACCTTGGACCCAAGAGGGCTTAAAACGAACTGCCCCGGCAAAACCTTGGACCCAAGAGGGCTTAAAACGACGCGTGCCCGTCTAGCCCTCCAGGGGATTCCCGACGCCTGAGCACGGACGCCTGGACCATTCAAAACTCCCGAGGGGATCGGGTCTCACGGATCGGGTCTCACGGATCGGTCGTTGCCGCCCTCCGTGGCTCGTGGCATCGCTGCCTTGGAGAAACCCAATCCCCTCGGAAAACAGCCGGGGCCGAAGCCCCGGCGTCGATCGTTGCCTCGGTATACCCGAGGGGACCCTAGCCCTGGGCGTTCAGCTTCGCGGCGAGCTTGTCGGCGCGCTCGCGGGCCTTCTGGACGCGCTCCGCGAGGGTCGGCTTCGGCAGCGCGGCGCGCTCTTCCGGGGTCAGCTTGACCTTGGGCGTGCGCACCTTGGCCGCCTTCGGCTCGGCGAGGTCGCCGTCCAGGACCAGGCTTTCGGGAACGCTCTCGCCGAAGAGGCTGCGCTGGAATTGCACCTGGCCCCGGCGGCCCTCGATGTTGAACATCACGATCTGCTTCGACTTGCGCTGCTTGGGGGCGAGGACGAGATTGACAGTCATTGGCTTCTCCTTTGGGCTGGCCGTCTGGCTGCTTGCCGTTGGGCCGCCCGGCGCCGGATTGGCTACCGGCTGGTTGTTTGTCTGGGAGGAAGTGTCGCCGATCGCCGCGGGGGATGCAACCGGAATCTGCGTGTCCGTGAAAAATTCTTCGAGGTCGCGCATCCGGCGGCCGGCCTCCTGGGCCGATTCCGGGGCGCTTAACCCAAGAACGGCGGCCGTGTCAACCCCCGCGCCGGCTTCCTCGGCGGCGAGCTGCGCGGCCTCGGCGGCCTCCCGGGCGGCGGCATCGGCCAGCAGCTCGGTGCGTGTCCGGGGGCCTCGGGTGCGGGGGGTGGGCTTGGCCGTCGCCGGCTTGGCTGCGTGCGGTGTCGTGCTGAATCGTTTTGCCATCATATCCTCGCTTCTCGATCGGGCTTAATTACCGGATCGTCTTTCTATTAACGAGTTTCGTGCTTATGCGTCCTTGTTGTCAAGGAAATACTGCACGTCATCGAAACGTTCAACG
>CADEDX010000902.1 GCA_902826195.1 uncultured Bradyrhizobium sp.
ACCGGCGATCTCGCGCGGATGAACGGCGAGGGCAATCTCTATATCGAAGGCCGCACCAAGGAGCTTATCATCCGCTCCGGCTTCAACGTCTATCCGGCCGAGGTCGAGGCCGTGCTCAACGCGCATCAACTCGTGGTGCAGTCGGCCGTCGTCGGACGGAATGTCGAGGGCAACGAGGAAGTGGTGGCCTACGTCCAGCTTCTTCCGGCAGCGAAAATCACCGCTGAGGAACTGCAATCATATTCCGCCGAGCTTTTGACGTCCTACAAGCGGCCCAGCGAAATCCTGTTTCTCGACGCGCTACCCGCGGCGTCGACCGGCAAGATCCTGAAACATAAGCTGCGCGAAATGGCGAATGAGCGCAGGATAGGCCCGGCGGCGGCCGCCGGCTGATATCACCGCCGGCGCTGGCGGTCGCAGGCAGCGAACAGGAGAAAACAATGGCTAAGAGAAATGCGACCGCGGCGATCATCGGTGCAGGAGACTTTATCGGTTCCGAGATTGCCAAGAAATTTGCCGCCGAAGGCTTTACGGTGTTCGCCGGCCGTCGCAACGGCGATAAGCTCGCCCCCCTGGTAAAAGACATCGAGGCAAGCGGCGGCAGGATTTTTGCGCGGTCGCTCGATGCCCGCAAGGAAGAGGAGATCATTGCGTTTCTCGCCGATGCCGACAAGGAAGCGCCGCTCGAGGTCTGCATCTTCAACGTCGGCGCCAACGTCAATTTCCCGATCCTCGACACCACCGAGCGGGTGTTCCGCAAGGTATGGGAAATGGCTTGTTATTCGGGTTTCCTGGCCGGCCGCGAAGCCGCGCGCCTGATGCTGCCGCGCGGGCAGGGAAATATCTTCTTCACCGGCGCCACCGCCAGCCTGCGCGGCGGGCGCGGCTATGCGGCTTTCGCCAGCGCGAAGTTCGGCTTGCGCGCGGTGGCGCAGGCGATGGCGCGCGAACTTGGGCCGCAGAACATCCATGTCGGTCATCTCATCATCGATTCCGGCGTCGACACCGAATGGGTCCGGCAACGGCGCATCGAAGCGCTCGGCCCGGATGCGCTGAAAGATCCCGACGCCCTGATGCCGCCGGCCTCGGTCGCCGATGCCTACTGGCGGCTCTACGAGCAGCCGCGCAGCGCCTGGACTTTTGAAATGGAGATTCGGCCGTTCAAGGAGACGTGGTGATGAGCGGTTGATCGCGGCCACCTTCATCAGCAATCGCGGTGGCGTCAACGGCCACACCATCAGCCGCCGAAACGAAACTGCCGGTCCTTCGCGCGGCCCGCCGCACTCCGCCATGAGACCGAGCACGAAGGCAGGCGTCGATTTCAATCACCTGGCCTCTCATGCACGCAGCAATAGACTCTGTTTTTCCGCGCGCTTCATAGCTACCCCAACCGCGCTGAGTCGCGAGATCGCTGCAGGATTGAAAGGAGCGTCTTGTAGGCTCCGATTCGTTTCTAGCCGTGTTAGTGCGACGGACGGCTGGGACAGCCGTTGATGATGCCGGAGGCGATGACGTTGTGTGGGGTGATGAAGATGTTGGAGGTGGGCTCGCCGATGCCGATGGCAATGCCGCGGCAGTAGTTTGGCTGATGGCTGCCTTGCCGTCGGGCCGCTGGGTTACCAGCAGGAAAGCAGAAGCTGCCGCGCATAGTGCGATCACGCCGATGAGCGCGACTGAAAGCCTCCCGTTGGCCGGTTTTGTTCTTGCCGGAGCGGCGGACGCCAGCGGCGCCCCATACGAGCGGGCATTGTCCCACGTCGCCACGACATAGGCATGAACCGGTTCTGGAATGTTCTTCACTTTCCGCGCGCCGATATCGATAAATCGTACCGACAGCTTGTTGGCCACCTGCTCATACACCGCGCGCGAAATGCAGATGCCGCCGACCTCCGCCAGGCCTTCAAGGCGTGCAGCGATGTTGACGCCATCGCCGAGCAGATCGGCTTCGCGTTCGACGACGTCGCCGATGCCGATGCCGATGCGATAGTTCATCTGCCGGCTGGCTGGATAAGCAAGGTTGCGCGTGCGCAGGCTCTCCTGGATTTCGATGGCGCAGCGCACGGCTTCGACG
>CADEDX010000903.1 GCA_902826195.1 uncultured Bradyrhizobium sp.
CCCTCGAACCAGACCACCTGGCTGTCGCCCTCGAAGGCCAGGATGTGGGTCGCGATGCGATCGAGGAACCAGCGATCGTGGCTGATGATGACGGCGCAGCCGGCGAAATCCTCCAGCGCCTCTTCCAGCGCGCGCAGCGTATCCACGTCGAGGTCGTTGGTCGGTTCGTCGAGCAGCAGGACATTGGCGCCCGACTTCAGCATCTTGGCCAGATGCACGCGATTGCGCTCGCCGCCCGACAGTGCGCCTACCTTCTTCTGCTGGTCGGCGCCCTTAAAGTTGAAAGATGAGCAATAGCCGCGCGAGTTGACCTCGCGCTTGCCGAGCAGGATCAGTTCGTTGCCGCCGGAAATCTCTTCCCAAACGTTCTTCTTGCCGTCGAGATTATCGCGCGACTGGTCGACATAGCCGAGATGCACGCTCTCGCCGACGGTGATCGTGCCCTGGTCCGGCTTCTCCTGCCCGGTGATCATCCGAAACAGCGTGGTCTTGCCGGCGCCATTGGGGCCGATCACGCCGACGATGCCGCCTGGCGGCAGCTTGAAGGTGAGGTTGTCGATCAGCACGCGATCGCCGAAGGCCTTGGTGAGGCCTTCGAAGTCGACGACGTTCTGGCCGAGGCGCTCAGCCACCGGAATCGTGATCTGCGCGGTCTGGGTCTGCTTCTCGCTCGCCTGCTTCAACAGATCCTCATAGCGCTGGTAGCGCGCCTTGGACTTGGCCTGGCGGGCTTTCGGCGACGATGCAATCCACTCCTGCTCGCGGGCGAGCGTCTTTTGGTGCGCGGCGTCCTCGCGGCCCTCCTGCTCGAGGCGTTTCTGCTTCTGGCGCAGCCAGGACGAGTAGTTGCCTTCGTAAGGAATGCCCTTGCCGCGATCGAGTTCGAGGATCCATCCCGTGACATTGTCGAGGAAGTAGCGGTCATGGGTCACGATCAGGATCGCGCCGGGATAATTCCGCAGATGGCCTTCCAGCCACGACACGGATTCAGCGTCGAGATGGTTGGTCGGTTCGTCGAGCAGCAGCAACTCCGGCTGATCGAGCAGCAACTTGCACAGTGCGACGCGGCGTCGCTCGCCGCCGGAGAGCTTGGTCACGTCGGAATCGTCGGGTGGGCAGCGCAGCGCGTCCATCGCCTGGTCGACCTTGCTGTCGAGATCCCAGAGGCCGGCGGCCTCGATCTCGTCCTGCAGCTTGGTCATCTCGTCGGCGGTCTCTTCCGAATAATTCATCGCCAGTTCGTTGTAGCGATCGAGGATCGCCTTCTGCTTGGCGACGCCTTCCATGACGTTTTCGCGCACCGACTTGGCGGGATCGAGTTGCGGTTCCTGCTCCAGGTAGCCGACGCGGGCGCCCTCGGCGACCCAGGCCTCGCCATTATACTCCTTGTCGATGCCGGCCATGATCCTGAGCAGGGTCGACTTGCCCGAGCCGTTGACGCCGAGCACGCCGATCTTGGCGTCGGGGTAAAACGACAAATGGACGTCATCGAGCACCTTCCGGGTCGGATAGCTCTTGGTCAAACCCTGCATGAAATAGACGAACTGGCGCGCCATCGAGAGCCCTTGGAATCAGTGGATTTTACGGAAATTTGCTGCCGCTGATGTAGCGGCGCGGCCGCCAAAGGGCAACCGCAGGAACCCGTTTTCGATCCGTTCACCACGGATGAATACGGGGTGGTCCCCATCTGGGGTCAGATCCCGACAATTGAAACCATCTTTTAATGAATCGGGCGAAAACTCGTTACCAGCGCCGAAAAAGGCGTTGTGAAAACAAGGGCTCGCGTCATGACCACGATCGGTTCGGCTTCCCTTTCCTCCCCGGCGCACGCAGCCGCCGGACAGGCAAAGCCGCTGGCAGAACTCCGCGCCTTCTGGCGCCAGTTCGTCGCCAAGGCGTTCACTCCCTACCGCCCGGAACTGCACTATATGCGCGGCCCCGGCCCAGCCTGGCGTGCCAAGCATCTCGGTCGTCAGAATTGACCTATCCGGTTATTTGAGCAGCCCCCCATTTAAGTCCGCTTGCGCCGTTCCGATTTGCGCGCAACCATGGCGACCCTCCCGACGG
>CADEDX010000904.1 GCA_902826195.1 uncultured Bradyrhizobium sp.
AGACCGCCGGATTGTCGCATGCGCGCGAACACGGCGAGCTCTATTATGGCGTTGCGTGAAGGTCAGGCGGCTTGCTGATCGGCGGGCTTGTCGGCCTGGCGCAGGAGCTTCCATTCCCAGGGCAGCAGTTCGTGCAGACGCGATGCGGGAAGATCTGCAATACGGGCGAGGACGTCGGCGAGCCATGCCTTGGGATCGACGTCGTTGAGACGACAGGTCGTGATCATCGTCAGCATGATGGCGGTACGGTCGGCGCCACGCTGGCTGCCGGCGAAGGTCCAGTTGCGCCTTCCCAAGGCGATGCCTCTCAATGCGCGCTCGGCGCAATTGTTGGTCAAGCAGATCCTGCCATCGTCGAGGAAGCGGGCGAAGTCGTTCCAGCGCCTCAGCATGTAGTTGATCGGCTTCAGGACCTCGGAGGATCGCGAGAGGGTTTCGCGCTCGCGGAGCAGCCAGGCGTGTATGTCCTCGAGAAGCGGCTTGCTCCTTTCCTGGCGTACGGCGCGCCGCTCGTCGGCGCTGCGTCCATTAATGGCGCGCTCGATCTCGAACAACGCATCGAGGCGTCTGACCGCCTCCAGCGCGATCGGAGAGACCGGCTTTCCCTTCTTGCCTTCCCGAGCATTCTTCTCGATATCAGCGAGCTCGAAGAAGCCCCGCCGCGCATGGGCAAAGCAAAACGCCGGCGTAATCGGCCGCACCTTCTTCTGTGGGTCGAACAACGGCTCGAAGCCGTTGTAGCAGTCGGCTTGCAGGATACCGGCGAAGGCGGCCAGATGCTTCTGGGGATGCTCGCCTCGTCGGTCGCTCGAGCCGTAATAGACCGCCGCCGGCGGCGCAGGCCCGGCGAAGGGCCGGTCATCCCGCACATAAGTCCAGATCCGCCCGGTCGTGCACTTGCCTTTCGCCAGGATGCGGATGGTGGTGTCGTCGCCATGAAGACGCTCGGCAGCCAGCACATGACGTTCGATCAAATGGAAGAGCGGCATGACGGCGAAGGTCCCGTGGCCGACCTGGTCGGCCAGCGTCGACAACGGCAGGTCGATCCGCTCGCACTTGAAGCGCGCGCTCTGGCGGTTGAGCGGGATATGCATGCCGAACTTGTCGAACAGGATCGTCGCCAGCAACTGCGCCCCGATGAAGCCGCGCGGCGTGGCATGGAACGGCGCCGGCGGCTGGGTGATCTTTTCGCAATCGCGGCAGGTGAACTTCTCGCGCACGGTTTCGATGACCTTGAAGCGGCGCGGGATCTCCTCCAGCGTCTTGGTCACATCCTCGCCGATCTTCGCCAGCCGCGATCCGCCGCAACAGGCGCAGCTCGTCGGAGCCTCGATGACGACGCGCTCGTGTTCGATGTCGTCCGGCCAGGGCTTGCGAACCGGTCGCTTGCGCGTGAAGGCGCGCACGCTCTGCGCCTTCGCCGCCGCGGCCTGCGCGGCAAGCTCATCCTCGCTCGCCGTCGTGATGAGTTCTTCAAGTTCCAATTCCAACTGCTCGATCAGACGCGCCGTGCGCTCGGAGCGCTGCCCGTGCAGTTCGCGTTTGAGCTTCTCGATCCGCAGTTCGAGATGCGCGATCAGTGCCTCGTTGTCGGACAGCTCCGCCCGCGCGTTGGCGGCATCCGCGACGGCCACATCGCGTTCAGCCTGCAACGCCTCACGCTCGGCCAGCAGCACCATGTAGGCGCTCGCAAGGTCCGAAGGAAGATCATCCGGCTTCAAACTCATGAAGACAGTGAATCAGATTTTCCGCTAGATTCAATTGCAGAATGCTATCCAACGCGCGTTGGACGCAAAGTTTCTTGAGGATTTCGCCAGTCGATCCCAGACAACAGGTAAGAAAGCTGTGCCGGAGAGATCGTCACTGCTTCACCGGCAGCCGAGGGCCAGATGAACCGTCCTCTTTCGAGTCGTTTTGTAAACAGGCACGCTCCCTGAGAATCGTGCCAAATGATTTTTATCAGATCTGAGCGGCGCCCCCTGAAGCAAAACAAATGCCCCCCCAGTGGGTCATGCTTCAAGACCTCCTGCACCTGCAAAGCCAAGCTCGGAAAGCCGCGCCGCAT
>CADEDX010000905.1 GCA_902826195.1 uncultured Bradyrhizobium sp.
AAAAGGCCGGGCAGGACGAATGTAAATCCAGTCAATACGCCACGATATCGCCGAGACATTGCTGAACCACTGTCATGCGGGCGGCGATGTGGCTTGGCTCCTTGCAGTCCATGTTCATGGCGAACACGGTGGCGGAAGACCCCTTCTCCACCCAGCCGACCATCCAGCCCAGCGACGGCTTGCCAGCCTCGGCGCCGAGCAACCCGCTCTTGGCACGGATGGCGGCGTCGCCGACCTTGGTTACCGGCAGAATATCGCGCGTCATTTCCTGGCTGCGCTTCGACACCGGCAGCACGCCGCGGCGCATCCGGTCGACGAAATCGATCTGCTGGATAGGATCGATGCGCAGATTGCCGGTCAACCAGAACTGGTCGATGCCGCCGCCGATGTCGCGGTTGCCATAGTCGAACAGGTCGACATATTTCTGCATGCGCTCGGCCCCGATGCGGCGCGCGATCTCCTGATAGACCGGCACCGCGGATACCGCGATCGCCGAACGCAGCGTGTGGTCCTTGTTCCAGGCCTCGATAATGCGCGTCACGCCGTCCCACTTGAAAACGTCCTTGTCGGGGTCGGCGACCACCCCGGTCTCCAGAGCGATGATCGAATTCGGAATCTTGAAGGTCGAAGCCGGCAGCCTGCCTTCGCCGGAGCGCACTTTGTCGCTGGCGATGATCAGGTAGTCGTCGACCTTGTAGGCGACGAAGGTGCCGGTGGTGCCGAGCTCGAAAAACCGCCTCGACAGATCGTCGCGAAACTCGCTGCGCTGGTAGGAGACGCGGGCGAAACCGCGAGACGGAACAATGCTCACCGCGGTGAGCAGGCCGAGCGCATGGCGACGATTGATCACGACTTTGTCCGGACTTGGTTGAGGGATGCCGAAAGCGATGGCACCACGCTAACGCATTGACAAGTGAAACTTTTGCCGAACCGGCTCTAATATTTTGACGCGTTTTCTTAACGCGAACCGGTGCCCACTTCGCTGGAAAACGCTTTGACTAGCGCACCCGCCCCGACAGCCGCAGCACGAAGATCAGCACCTCGGCCACCGCCTTGTAGAGGTCCGGCGGAATTTCGTCGCCGATCTCGACATGCGACAGGGCGCCAGCCAGCACCTCGTTCTCCTCGATCGGGATCTCATGTTCCCGGGCGAGTTCGACGATCTTCGCGCCGATGGTTCCCTTGCCCTTGGCGACGACCCGCGGCGCGCCGGTCTTGTCATAGTGCAGCGCGACGGCAAGCTTGTTCTTGGTATCGACGCTCATAGCGCGCGGTCCAGGAAGTGGCCGGCACGGGCGGCGGGCGCGGCCTGCGGCGGCGCGCCGTCGCGGATCACGATATCGCCGGGCTGGAGTTCGGCGCGGCTCAGCGCCTGGCTCAGTTCGGAGGCGCCGGCGCGCAGTTGCTCCGCCGTTGAAAACCGTTCCGCCCAGATCCGCACCGAGGTCTTGTCGCCCTGAAGCGAGATCAGCGCATGCACCGGACCGGCCGGTTCGACGTCGAGCGAAAACCGCGCGCGCCACATCCGCTTGGCAGCCTCGACTTCCTGCTCGGCGCCGTCACGCGAAATCTCGAATTGCGCCATCGCCGTGCCCTGCGGTGTCGCGAACGGAATCTCGAAATTCCAGCGCGGCACTGTCATGTCGGCCTTCGACGCCGAATTGTCGATACGGTCCGGCAGCGACGCGACCTGCAGCAGGGTCTGCCGCGCGATGGCGGCGTCGGTATCGTCGAGCAGATGATGCGCGGTGGCCTCGAGCGGCCCATCCGGTGCGATCGTCGGCGCGGCGATCGGCTGCGCGGCCGGAGGCGCGCCGCGCACCGGCGGCGGCGGCGGGGTGTTGGTGAGAAAGTTCGCGTCCGTGCCGCGGGCATCTTTCGGCGGAGCCGCGACGCGCGCGGGGGTGCCGAGCTCCTGCAGCGCTTCCTGCAGCAGATTCAGGGTCGCGCCGGCCGAAGGTCCGGCGTCGAGCGCGGCTGCGAGCAGGTTACGGGCGGCCGCGGCCTGACCAGGCAGCGCGAGGTTTTCCGCGGCCGGCAGCCGGGCCTGCGGCAACAGGATTTC
>CADEDX010000906.1 GCA_902826195.1 uncultured Bradyrhizobium sp.
CGCTGTGCATCGGCGGCGGCATGGGCATCGCAATGTGCATTGCACGCGACTGAACTAAAGGCAGAGTGACTGGTTGAATGATGAAAAGATCATCTCGCAACCGCGGCCTGAGTTGGTAAAAATGAAATGCCCGGTCTAGCGCCGGGCATTTTCATCTCTGCAGGTGTTTCCAGAAACAGCGCAGGACACAGCACAAGGTCGAAAAATTGAGATTCGTCAAAAGACCGGGACAATTCCGGCGTATCAAAAAGGGTACCAAGGAGGACTAGGATATGGCACGTGTTGCATTGGTTACCGGGGGAACGAGAGGTATCGGCGCGGCGATCAGCAAGGCGCTGAAGGCTGCGGGCTACAAGGTTGCGGCGAGCTACGCCGGCAATGACGCCGCCGCCGAGAAATTCAAATCCGAGACCGGCATCCCCGTCTACAAATGGGACGTGAGTTCGTTCGACGCCTGCGCGGCCGGCGTCAAGCAGGTCGAGGCCGACCTCGGCCCGGTCGACGTGCTGATCAACAACGCCGGCATCACCAAGGACGGCGCCTTCCACAAGATGACGCTCGATCAGTGGAACGCGGTCATCAACACCAATCTCGGCTCGCTGTTCAATATGACGCGGCAGGTGATCGAAGGCATGCGCGCCCGCAAGTTCGGCCGCGTCATCAACATTTCCTCGATCAACGGCCAGAAGGGCCAGTTCGGCCAGGTCAATTATTCCGCGGCCAAGGCCGGCGATATCGGCTTCACCAAGGCGCTCGCGCTGGAGAACGCCAAGGGCGGCATCACTGTGAACGCGATCTGTCCCGGCTACATCAACACCGAAATGGTGCAGGCGGTGCCGAAGGAGGTGCTGGAAAAGAGCATCCTGCCGCTGATCCCGGTCAACCGTCTCGGCGAGCCCGAGGAAATCGCGCGTGCTGTGGTGTTCCTTGCTGCGGATGAAGCGGGCGGCATCACCGGATCGACGATGACGATCAATGGTGGGCAGTACATGGTGTGACCTGAGCGTCACGCTTATGTTCTGTAGTTAGAACGTCGTCATGCCCGGGCTTGTCCCGGGCATCTACGTCTTTACAACCAGCGGCAAGAAAGACGTGGATGGCCGGGACAAGCCCGGCCATGACGAAAGAATTTTGCGAATGAATCCCCGCTCTGCAACACTGGTCGGACTGACCGCGATCCTGATGTGGTCGCTATTGTCGGTGCTGACGGTTGCGACCGGAAAAACCCCGGCGTTCCAACTCGCCGCGATGACGTTCGCGATTGGCGCGCTGGTCGCATTCGCCAGCTTCCTGTTCCGGCCCTCCGCCTTCAATGCGCTCCGGCAGCCGCTGGTCGCCTGGGTCGTCGGCGTCGGTGGCCTGTTCGGCTATCACGCGCTGTATTTCCTCGCGCTGCGCTTCGCGCCCCCCGCAGAAGCGGGGCTGTTGAACTATCTCTGGCCGCTGTTGCTCGTGCTGTTTTCGTCGCTGTTGCCAGGCGAGCGGCTGGCGCTGCATCACTTCATCGGGGCGCTTCTCGGGCTTACCGGCACCGTGTTGCTGTTCGCCGGCAATGGTGCGAGCTTTGCGCCTGGCCAGATGCCGGGGCTTGCCGCGGCCTTCGTTGCCGCCTTTGTGTGGGCGGCTTATTCGGTGATGTCGCGCAAACTCAAGGCGGTACCAACGGATGCGGTGGCGGGCTTCTGTCTCGCGACGGCCGTGCTGGCGGCGCTGGTGCATGGCATGGTGGAGACCACGGTGTGGCCGGAGACAATCGGGCAATGGCTTGCGATCATCGCGCTCGGCGTCGGCCCCGTGGGCGCCGCGTTCTTTGTCTGGGACATCGGCATGAAGCGCGGCGATATACGCGTGCTCGGCGCGGCATCGTACGCGACGCCGTTGCTGTCGACGGCGTTTCTGATCCTCGCCGGCTTTGCGCAGCCGACCGCGACGATTGCAATCGCCGCGATCCTGATCGCCGGCGGCGGGCTGATCGCGGCGAAGGATCTGGTGTTGAGGAAAAAGATGTAGATTCCATGGGGCGGTGAGCGTGGCCTTTCCGATAGGTTTGGGTTTGCACA
>CADEDX010000907.1 GCA_902826195.1 uncultured Bradyrhizobium sp.
CGCCAGCGGCGCTCCAATCCGGTCACTACCCCCGCCCTAACCGAGCAGGCGGGTTATCGACCAGAAGGGGACATTCGGCGTTCGACTTTCAACCTCGCAAAAAACTCTACGTCAGGGCTGAGCGTCTGGGGATCTCAGAGCGGCTGTAGCGGCAGATTCTTCGGAAATGTACCGGGGCGGATTCGAATGCAGCTCTTTTTTGTAAGGCGATTGCCACAGCCCTTTCGTTCAGCATGAACTCACCAGTGCAGGACACGGCTTCGCGCTGCTTTCCTTTGGGGGGGGGCCTCGGGATAGGGTTGTAAAGGGGACTACGCGGACTGAAGACAAGCCATTTTTGGGATCGACCCAAGGCCGGATTTGTTCACCGCGTCCTTGCCAATCGTCCATCGGTCTGCCCTATTTCCTCGATGAATTCTCGCAACGGCATGCCGGCGAGCAAGCCGGGGGGATTTCTTGCGGGTTGCGCTGTTCATCGGGGGAGGCGTGTTCGCGCCCGCCGCGTTCGCCGATGAGCTGGACGAGGCGCATCGGCGGCTCCTGCAGCAGAAGGACCTCCAGTTCACTTTTGATCCGCCGCCGCAAATGGCCCCGCCCCAGCCTGATCCCGGCCTGCTGGAGTTCCTGCGGTTTCTCGAGCCGGTCTTCACGCTGATCTTCTGGGGCGGACTCGCGGCCATCGTGCTGGCGATCCTCTTCTTCATCGGACGGGAGGTCTGGAAGGTCCGCTATGGTCGTGTGGCGGCGCCGGCAAGCGCCCCCGTTCAACAGAGCGTCTATCGCCCGGAACCCGAGCGTGCGCGCGCCCTGCTCAAGGATGCTGACGCCCTGGCCGCTGAAGGCCGTTTCGAGGACGCGGTTCGTGCGCTGCTTCACCGGTCCATCGACGATATCGAACAGCGGTCTCCTCGCTCCGTCCGCCGGGCGCAGACGGGACGTGAAATTGCACGGCTTCCGGTTCTGTCGGCCGCCGCAAGCGAAGCCCTTGCGCCGCTGGTTCGCGCCGTTGAACGGTCCTGGTTTGGCGGCGCGCGTCTGGATGAAAGCGACTACGGCGCCTGTCGTAAAGCCTATGCGGATTTCGCATTGCCGGAGGCGTGGAAATGAGCGCGCGTCAGGCCCGGACGTCCGGCCCATTCTCGGTCATGGCCGTCATCGCCATGATCGTTGTCGGCATCGTCGCCTTCTCGGCCTTCCTCGTCCTACTCGCTTTCGCCGACGATCTTCGCAATCCGAATGATGGCGGCGAACATGCCCTATCGCAATCGGCCGTCGGCTTTGCCGGCATCGTCTCGATAATGAGCGACACAGGGCACGTGGTTCGGGTCAGCCGGGGGGCGCTGGAAGAAGCCGCCAACGATGGCGCGTTCGTCGTGCTCTCGCCGCCTGTTGGTCATGAGGTCGCCTGGGAGACCGTGACTGCGGTCTATGGCGCCAATCTCATCGTCCTGCCGAAATGGCAGACCCGTCCTCAGGCAGACAATCCTCTGTGGGTCGACAAGGTCGGCCTGGTTCCTGCCGAGATAGTCGCAGCAACAATCGCCGAACTGGCTTTGGACGTAGACGTCAGCCGCGCCCGCGGCACATCGCCGGTCGGTCTTCTGGACACGGAGACTTCAGCCACGCTGCAGGTCGGCCCCATCGATCGCCTGCAGACCATCAGCGGCGAAGACATGGATCCGATCATCACCGACCCCGCCGGCAACATCGTCCTTGGGGCGATCTTGGATGCGGACATAGAGGACGCGGTGGCTTACGTCCTGTCGGACCCGGATCTGCTAAACACGCAAGGGCTGGGCTCGCCGCTGACTGCGCGCACGGCCGTGGCAATCCTGGAAAAGCTGACCTACGAAGGCGCGCCGATCACGTTCGACGTGACGCTCCATGGGCTGTCGCGTTCGCGCAACATGCTGCAACTCGCCTTCACGCCGCCATTCCTCCCGGCCGTGCTGTGTCTCGTCTTCGCCGGGGCGCTCATCGCAGTTGTCGCGCTGGCTGGAAACCCGCGCGCCACTGGCGGCCGCGGCATTCCGTTGGGCCAGCGGACGCTGGTCGAC
>CADEDX010000908.1 GCA_902826195.1 uncultured Bradyrhizobium sp.
AGCTCACTTTCGAAGTTGGCGGCAAGAACGTGTTCACGGCCGACTGGGGCGGCGGCGTTTCCAAGGACCCTTATGTCAAGTTCACCTTCAAGGGCGGCAAGAAGGGTGACGAGTTGAAGATCAGCTGGGTCGACAACAAGGGCGCGACCGACGCCACCACGGCAAAAATTCAATGAGACTGCGGTCCGCGATCTACCTGGCTTTCGCTACGCTCGCATTTGCGGCGCTGTCGCTAGCGGGCACGCTGCCCTCGGGCGCTGCCGACAAGGTCGATCCCGTCGCCGACGCAAAAGCGTTCAAGAAATTCTTCACCGACAAATTCCC
Source organism: uncultured Bradyrhizobium sp. (assembly GCA_902826195.1). GTDB lineage: Bacteria > Pseudomonadota > Alphaproteobacteria > Rhizobiales > Xanthobacteraceae > Bradyrhizobium. The sequence goes on from CADEDX010000908.1 coordinate 325, forward strand.
CAAGGTGAAGCTGGAGGATTTCGTCAACGGTCCCTACTCGATGGATGAGGACCTGTACCGACAGTGGCAGGAGAAGGAGCAGTTTCCGCCCTACGAGTTCTCGCTCGAAATGGGCAAGGAAATGTTTTCGAAACCGTTCAAGAACGGCAAGACCTATGCCGACTGTTTTCCGAACGGCGGCATCGGCATCCGCCAGAACTATCCCATCTTCGACGACAAGGAAGGCAAGGTCATCACGCTCGAGCTGGCCCTGAACCGCTGCCGCGAGGCCAATGGCGAGCAGCCTTACTCCTATGTCAAGGACGAAATGGCGGCGCTCACCGCCTACATGGCTTTCACCTCGCGCGGCGAGCCGATGGACATCAAGATCCCGGACGATCCGCGCGCGCTGGCCGCCTATGAAAACGGCAAGGAATATTTTTATACGCGGCGCGGCCAGCTCAATTTTTCCTGCGCCACCTGCCATGTGCAGAGCCCCGGAGAGCGCATCCGCGCCGAAATCCTGGCGCCCGCACTCGGCATCGTCAATGCGATGCCGATCTATCGCTCGGAATGGAGCGGCATGGGAACCACCAGCCGGCGCTTCACCACCTGCAACAGCCAGATCCGCGGCGTGCCGCTGAGCCCGCAGGACGATGAATACCGAAACGTCGAATATTACCTGTCCTATGTCAGCAACGGGCTGCCGATTTCCGGTCCAGGAGCACGGCCATGAGGAAGGCGATGCCAAAATCCACCTTGGTGCTGGCGCTGCTTGCCGCGGCTGCGGTGCCCGCGTTCGGCGCCGGCTCCGAGGACGATTACAAGGCGGCCTATGCCGCGGCGGATGCCGCCAACAAGGAAGCCGGAAAACTTCGCAACCAATGGACCACGACGGCGAGCACCCTGGCGGCGGCAAAGAAGGCGGCCGAGGCCGGCGAGTTCGACAAGGCCACCGCCTCGGCAAAAGAAGCCGAAGCGCTGGCAAAAGCTTCGATCTTCCAGGCGACCAGCGAGAAAACCCGCTGGAGAGACATGGAAATCCGCTAGAGCATGGTCCCGCCACGATCATGCACAACAAGTAAAGGGCCGTTACGACGCGCGGAGACCCCCATGACCATCCGCCGCCGCGAATTCCTGACGCTCGCAGGCGCCGCCACGCTTTCCGCCAGCCTGCCGCCGCTCCGTGCGCAGGCTGCAGATAATGCTGGCGTCTACGATCTGGAGCGGTTTGGCAACGCCCGCATCCTGCACATCACCGATACGCATGCGCAGCTCAGGCCAGTGTTCTTTCGCGAACCGAGCGTTAATCTCGGCGTCGGGCCGATGCGGGGCAATCCGCCACATCTGGTTGGGCGTGCCTTCCTTGACCGCTTCGGCATTCGGCCCGACAGCGCCGACGCCTACGCCTTCACCTGCGTCGAGTTCGAGAAGGCCGCCGGACGCTTCGGCAAGCTCGGCGGTTTTGCGCATCTGAAGACACTGGTCGACCGGATGCGCAGCGAGGCCGGCAACGGGCGCGCGCTGTTGCTCGACGGCGGCGATCTCTGGCAAGGCACCGGCCTTTCCAACACGCTGCGCGGCGCCGACATGGTGGATGCGGCCAACCTGCTCGGCATCGAGGCGATGACCGGCCACTGGGAGTTCACCTACGGCGAAAAGGCGCTGCGCGCCAACCTCGAACGCTTCAAGGGCGAGTTTCTGGCGCAGAACGTTTTCCTCACCGAGGAAGCCGCCTTCAACGACGCCACGG
>CADEDX010000909.1 GCA_902826195.1 uncultured Bradyrhizobium sp.
GCCTGAAGCCCGTCGCCCACATCCTCGGCGGCTTCAAGGGCTGGAAGGATGCCGGTGGACCGGTCACGGAGCCCGCGCCGCGGCCGGAGAAGAAGTAGGCGGGGGCGCGCGGCGGGACAGGAAACACACGCCGAGTCCCCGTCTCGGGACGGGAACGTTCTGCCTGTCGCCAGTCCAAGGTCCGCTCTCGAGGCAGGGCGGACTTTTGGGTGGTGGCGGATGACGCAATTGACCCTGGCTGTGTGAAAACGTCCTCGCAGCTATGATTCTTCTCGTGATTCGCGAGGGGCATCATGAAGCGGTTCGTGGAGGGCGCCGACAGGGATCAGTCGACCCTGTTTCCCGAGTGCTTGGAGGACTGGATCGACGAAGAGAACCCGGTCCGCGTGATCGACGTCTTTGTCGAGAACCTCGATCTGGCCGACCTCGGCTTTGCTGGCGTCGACCCGCAATCAACCGGTCGCCCATCGTATCATCCGGCGGTGCTGCTCAAGCTCTACGTCTACGGCTACCTCAATGCCGTGCAGTCGAGCCGGCGGCTGGAGCGCGAGGCCAATCGCAACGTCGAGGTGATGTGGCTGACGCGACGGCTCGCGCCCGATCACAAGACCATCGCCGATTTCCGCAAGGACAATGGCCCCGCGATCCGCAAGGTGTGCGCGAAGTTCGTCGAGCTGTGCCGCCGGATCGGTCTGCTATCGGTCGCCTCGGTTGCAATCGACGGCTCGAAGTTCAAGGCGGTCAACAACCGCGACCGCAACTTCACCGAAGGCAAGATGGCGCGTCGCATGGCGCAGATCGAGGAGAGCGTCGCGCGCTATCTGCACCAGCTGGAGAGCGCCGATCGCCAGGAGCGCACGAAGGCGCGGGCGATGCGGATCAACCGCCTCAACGAGAAGATCGCAACGCTCGCCGAGGAGATGAAGCGCCTGGAGGCCATCGAGAAGCAACGACTCGCGGAACCCGACCAGCAGATCTCGTTCACCGATCCTGATGCGAGATCGATGGCGACCAGTGGTCGTGGCTCCGGTGTCGTCGGCTACAACGTGCAGGCCGCTGTCGACACCAAGAACCATCTGATCGTGGCGCACGAGGTCACGACCAGCGGCTCTGATCGCTCGCAGCTGGCGCCGATGTCGAAGCTGACGAAAGAGGTGCTGGGCGTCGATCAGCTGGATGTCGTCGCCGACCGGGGCTACTTCACGAGCGAGCAGATCCTGGAGTGCGCGCAAGCCAGCGTCACGGTGACGGTGCCGAAGCCGCAGACGTCCAACAACACGGCAAGGGGCCAGTTCGGCAAGCCCGACTTCCGCTACGTGGCAGCTGAGGACATGTACATCTGCCCGGCCGACGAGGCTCTGACGTTCGTCTCATACAAGCGGGAGACCGACGGATTGAGCCTCAGGCGATACGAGACACGCGCGTGCTCCGGCTGCAAGCTGCGCAAGCGCTGTACGTCGAGTTCGTACCGCTCGATCGCGCGATGGGAACACGAGCACGTTCTTGAAGACGTGCAGCGGCGTCTCGATGAGAACCCTCAGGCGATGCGCGTCCGCCGCGAGACGGTCGAGCACCCGTTCGGAACGATCAAGGCGCGGATGGGCGCGACGCACTTCCTGATGAAGCGCCTGAAGAACGTGAAGACCGAGATGGCGTTGGCCGTGCTCGCGTACAATCTGACGCGGGTGATGAACATCATCGGCATCGGGCCGCTGATGAAGGCGATCCGAGCCTGATCCGGCGCCGATACGGCTCTGCCGAGCCGGTGCCGGCTCACCGGAAGCGCTGAGACGACCGCGAGGTGCGAAAACGCCGCCTTTGTGCCAGGGTTCTCGTCAGCGGCGCTCATGGGGGACGACGAAAGCGTTTTCACACGACCAAGACCTGAAGCTCGGCCACCTGCTTTCGGGCCGCATCCACCTTCGCATCTAGCAGAGCCATCTGATCGCCGAGCTTGTGGATGATCGGCTCCAACCCCTTCAGGTCATTGATGGTCTGCCGCAGGTCCCAAATCGGCCCACGTGATTCATTGAATGCCGTGATGATATCCCGA
>CADEDX010000910.1 GCA_902826195.1 uncultured Bradyrhizobium sp.
CCGCGCAAGGCGAAGAATGTCATCCTGTTCATCGGCGACGGGTTGTCGCCGGCGCACCGGGTCGCTGCACGCCTATTGTCCAAGGGCATCGCGGAGGGCAAGAGCCTCGGCAAGCTTGCGATCGACGACATGCCGCACATGGCGCTGGTGGCGACCGCCGGTTCGGACTCGATCATCACTGACTCGGCGAACGCCGCAAGCGCCTACGCCACCGGCCACAAAACCGCGGTCAATGCCATGGGCGTTTATGCGGACCGCACGGCAAGCCCGTTCGACGACCCCAAGGTCGAGACCATCACGAGCCTTGCGAAGCGGCGCCATGGCATGGCGATCGGCATCGTCACCAATACCGAAGTCGAGGACGCCACGCCCGCGGCGATGGTGGCGCACACCCGCCGCCGCGCCGCCTATGACGAGATCGTCGCGCAATTCCTAGCGGCGAAGCCCGACATTCTGATGGGTGGCGGCGCCGCGAACTTCATGCCGCAGGCCGCTGCCGGTTCCAAGCGCAAGGACGACATCGACTACGTCGCCAGATTCCGCGACGCCGGCTATGCGATCGCGACGACCAAGACCGAACTCGATGCGGTGAACGCAAAATCCGACACGCGCCAACTGCTGGGACTGTTCGCGCCGGGAAACATGGATGGCGCGCTGGACCGAAAGTTTCTCAAGGGCGGCGGCGTCAGGAAATTGCCCGATCAGCCCGATCTGACCGAACAGCTGCAGGTCGCGCTCAATATTCTGTCGAGGAACGATGCCGGTTTCTTCCTGATGGTTGAATCCGGGATGATCGACAAGTATGCGCATCTGCTGGATATGGAACGTGCGGTCTACGACACCATCATGCTCGACAATGCGGTCGGCCTTGCGCGCAAATGGGCGCAGGCGCGCGGCGACGATACGCTGATCCTGGTCGTTGCAGACCACAATCATCCCAACAGCCTTGTTGGAACGATCAACGACGACATGAGTACGACGCCGAACGTTTCGTTGCGTGAGCGCGTCAGCGTCTATGAGAAGGCCGGATTTCCCAACTACCCGGCGCCCGATGCGGAGGGCTATCCGTCGCGCGTGGATGTCAGTCGCAGGCTCGCGATCTTTTCCGCGAGCCTGCCGGACCACTACGAGACCTTCCGTCCCAAGCTCGACAATCCCAATGAGCCGACCGAGAAGGGCGAGCAGCCCGGCACGTTCAAGGCCAATGAAAAATTCAAGGATGTACCGGGCGTCGCGCTGCGCTTCGGCAATCTGCCGGCGATGATGGGCGCCAGCGTGCACTCGGGAGAGGACGTCATCCTGACCGGCGCCGGGCCGGGCAGTGAACGCGTGCGCGGCTCGATGGACAACACGGACGTCTTCCGCGTCATGGCTGATGCGCTCGGGCTCGCGGCCGCAAGACCGTAGCTTCGCACGGATGATGGCGCCGTCGACGCGAAGGGCGTGACGCAATAAAAAATGGCCGGGATCGCTCCCGGCCATTTTCATTCGATCGACGCTGGCCTCAGCGCGGCGGCGCGGTGCCGGGCGGGGGCGGCGGCAGCGAGGCCTGTCCGCCGTTGAGCAGCGGCGTGATGTTGCGGATGGTGACGCGCCGGTTGATCGCACTCGGCCCGTCGGTCTGCTCCTTCAGGTACTGCTCGCCGTAACCCTGCGAAGTCAGGTTTTCCGCCGGCACGTTGAACTGCTGCGTCAACAGGGTCGCCGCCGATTCGGCGCGGCGATCCGACAGCGACAGATTGTCGACGTCGTTGCCGACCGCGTCGGTATGCCCCTCGATCAGGAACACCGCACGTGGGTTCTCCTGGATCGCGCGGTTGAGGCCGTCGGCGATCGCCTGCAGCTTCGCCGCCTGGTCGGGCGGAATTTCCCACGATCCGAGCGCGAAGTTGATGGTGTTGATGTCGATGCTCGGCATGCGCTGGCGCACGGTCGGGCTATAGCGGATTTCGTCCAGCGAATAACGCCGTTCAATCCGCTCCACCGGCGGCGCCATCATGGTTTCGTAGAGCACCTCGGGCGACGCCTCTTCGGAATCGACGATGTAGCGAT
>CADEDX010000911.1 GCA_902826195.1 uncultured Bradyrhizobium sp.
CCTTGGGGAGCTTCAACCCGTGGTTCAGCCAAGCCTGAAAATTCTTCGGACTGGTCTCGACGACGAGACAGGGGCCAAAACCTTCGCGCTTCAACCGGGGCAGCGTCTCGACCTTCAAGTCGTCGATGAGGCTCAAGCTGTGTTCTCCGAGGGGGCGGATGTAGACGGCCGCTCCTTCGGCGTTCTTCGCCTTGAGCCAACGGACCGACTTCAATACGTCGGCGGCTTCCCAGTTCCGCAGCAGCATACGAGGGGGTGTCGAGGGAAGAAGCACTCCGACCTCGAAGGGACCGCCGCCCATCGCGGCCATCTGTACCTGGATCGCATAGGTAGTCGAGTCTGGCACTGGATCCTCACAAAAATCTTGACGATGCTCTTCGCTGGAATTATACTCGGTTTACGTGCGGTCTTGACCGCATATTTTTAGCCCGGTACAGATGGCGAGGTCTTGTCGTGGCAGCAACAGTCGGGGTGATCAAATCAGACCCAGGGACCGTGAGGGCTCCATCGACCGATCAACTGCAACGCGAGCGCCTGGACGAGAAGCTCAGGCGGGAACTCGGGCCGTCCGTTCTGGGTGCGCTGGCCTGTGACCTGACCGAGGACATCTGCCTGAATCCCGACGGGAAGCTGTGGGTGAATGAGCTCGGGCGCGGCTGGCGTGTCATCGGTAAGATGCCGGCCTCTCAGGCTAGTGCCGCCATGGGTACCATCGCGGCGATCAAAGACACCGTCATTCATCACGACCGGCCGATTCTCGAAACCGAACTACCCGTCGACGGCAGCCGCTTCCAAGGTCTCGTGCCTCCGGTCGTGGTCTCGCCCGCGTTTGCCATTCGTACCCGGCCGCGGCGAGTGTTCTCGATTGAGGAGTACATTGACACCGGCATCCTGACATCGAAGGACGACATCCAGAATCGCCTGCGCGAGCGGCACAACTTCCTCGACTTGCTCAAAGGGCAGTCGCACGCCGACGTTCTGAAGACCGCAATTCGCGAGCGCAAGAACGTGCTCATCGTCGGTTCGACGGGCTCGGGCAAGACGACGCTCGTGAATGCGTGTCTGGACCTCATCAACCGGTTCTGTCCCAGGGATCGAGTGCTGTCCATCGAAGACACGATGGAGTTGCGGAGCCCGGTCGAGAACTCGGTCGATCTTCGCGCCTTCGGGCACGTGACGATGCTCGAATGCCTACGAGCGAGCTTGCGGTTGAAGCCGAAGCGGATCATCGTGGGCGAAGTTCGCGGAGCGGAGGCTCTCGTGATGCTGAAGGCCTGGAACACGGGCCATCCCGGAGGCGTAGCGACCGTTCATGCCAACGATGCGATGAGCGGTCTGATCCGGCTGCAGTCGCTGGTGGCCGAGGCTACCCAGGCACCCCAACAGGAATTGATCGGCGAGGCGATCGACGTGGTCGTTTTCATTGACGAGGATGTGGAGCATCCGGCCGGCAGGAAAGTGCGCGAAGTCATGCTAGTGGATGGCTTTCGGGAGGGCGCGTACAAATGCGACTACGTGTAGGGAATGCAGCGGCCCCCGCTGGCCGCTCTGGAGGCCGGTCTGAGAATGCCGCCTCGCGATTGGTTTTGTGGCGTCCAGCGGACGCGCAACAGGGCTGCCGCCGAAAATGGCGGGAGTCTGGAACGCCTGAAGGGAGAATCTCCGCAGGCTGATTTGTCCAAGGTGAAGAAAGGATTGTCCTCCATGAATGCTGCTTGTCTTTCTGACCAGAATCGCCGGATGTCGCGCCTATTGCTGCTTGCGGTGGCCATTGCCATCGCGAGTATGCAAACCGTCTTCGCCGGCGCGCTCGGCGCCGCCCTGCCGTGGGAAGCGCCTTTGCTCAACGTCGCGCAGAGCTTGACGGGTCCGATTGCGCTTTCGGTTTCGCTCATCGCTCTGATGGTCGCCGGCGGAACGCTTGTGTTTGGCGGCGAGTTGTCCGAGTTCGCCCGCCGCGCCTGCGTCGCTGTGCTGGGGAATGCGTTCCGCGGTTGCGGCTCTGGGTTCATGAACGTCCGTTTCGCGTGCGGCGGCCCGGTCATCTGAGC
>CADEDX010000912.1 GCA_902826195.1 uncultured Bradyrhizobium sp.
CCGGAAGGTCGAGCGCGCGATCGCCAAGGCCCTCGACCCGGCCTCGATCGATCCAATCGGGATCGACGGTCGGGAGCGCCTCGCCAATCCCGGGCAGTCCGACTCCGTGGCCTCTCGCTCGCCGCAGATTACCCGGTCTCTAGACGTTCCGCCCGGGGGGTCCGTTCAAATCCCCTCGGGACGCGGAACGTCAACCCGCCCTGACCTCGCCCAACGCCATCCTGCGCGTCCAAGAGGGCTCTTTCGCAAAGCCCGACTCAATCACGGACTGATTTCATCTCTGAAAACCCGATCTTTTCGCCAACCTGATCTTCGAGACCCCAGACTCTCTCCGAAGTCATGATGTTTTCTGGGCTCTCAGCGGAATCAGGGATGCCTTTTTACCCGTTCTATGCGAAAGTGCTTCCTTCAGCTCATTTTCATCGAGGCCGATCCAGGAGAAATCTGCCGATCTGGCTCCGAATCCAGCATCGATCGACTCGGTTTCGTCAAAAAACCCAACACGAGGAGTCGATCTTCAGCCGGTGAGTCTGAGCTTCCGCGATCTTCAGCGCTTCGAGATCGATCGGGTCTGAACGCGCGGACGAATGAACGAAAAAACTCCTCCTCTTCGTGATCCATGAAAAGGAAGGATGATCGGATGACGAGGGAGATGGCGATGGAGCCCAGAGTGCCGACCGGAGCCGAGAAGCTGATCCAGTGCCTCGAACGAGAGGGCGTCGAGTACATCTTCGGGTACTCGGGCGGCGCGGCCATGCCGATCTTCGACGCCCTCGTCGACTCCGACATCAAGCTGATCCTCGAGCGCCACGAGCAGGGCGCGGCCCATATGGCCGACGGCTATGCGCGCGCCACCGGCAAGCCCGGCGTCGTGCTCGTCACGTCGGGCCCCGGCGCGACCAACACGGTCACGGGGCTCCTCACGGCCCACATGGACTCCGTCCCGATGATCGTGCTGACCGGCCAGACCATCACGTCCATGCTCGGCAAGGACGGCTTCCAGGAAGCCGACGTCACCGGCATCACCTACGCCGTCGTGAAGCACAGCTACCTGCTGAAGAGCGCGAGCGACATCCCGCGTGCGACGCGCGAGGCGTTCCACATCGCGACCAGCGGACGGCCGGGGCCGGTGCTCATCGATCTGCCGAAGGACGTGACCCAGGGTCCCTGCGACGCCCCCTTCGTCGACGAGATCCACCTGCCCGGCTACACGGTGCCGACCCACGGCGACGCGGCGGCGATCCGACGCGCGGCGGACCTGCTCACGAACGCGAAGCGGCCCATCCTCTACGTGGGCCACGGCGCGGTCATCTCCGGGGCGGGCAAGGCGGTGATCCGCCTCGCCGAGAAGCTGCGCGCGCCGATCGTGAACACGCTGCTCGGCAAGGGCGCTGCCGACGAGACCCATCCGCTCCATCTCGGCATGCTGGGCATGCACGGGACCGCCTACGCCAACAAGGCCGTCGACCACTGCGACCTCATCATGGCGATCGGCGCCCGCTGGGACGACCGCATCACGGGCAAGCTCGACGAGTTCTGCGTCGACGCGGTCAAGATCCACATCGACATCGACCCGGCCGAGCACGGCAAGATGGTGAAGCCCGACGTCGCGATCGCGGGCGACGCCCGCCTCGTGCTCGAGGAGATGATCCCGCTCGTCTCCCCCGCCGACACGCAGGCCTGGCTCGACCAATGCGAGGTCTGGCGCCAGCGCTATCCGCTTCGTTATGCGAAGCAGGGTGGCCTGCGCGCGCAGCACGTGCTCGACCGGCTGCATGCGGTGACCCGCGGCGACGCGATCATCACGACCGAGGTCGGTCAGCACCAGATGTGGGCGGCGCAGTTCTATCGCTTCGAGCAGCCCAACCGCTGGATGACCTCGGGCGGCCTCGGCACGATGGGCTATGGCCTGCCGGCGGCCGTCGGCGTGCAGGTCGCGCATCCCAAATCGCTCGTCGTGGGCATCGCTGGCGATGCCTCCGTGCTCATGAATATGCAGGAGATGTCGACGGCGGTGCAGCACAAGCTGCCGATCAAGATTTTCATCT
>CADEDX010000913.1 GCA_902826195.1 uncultured Bradyrhizobium sp.
TTGCCCCAAAGAGGCGCGTTGGCCTCGATCATTGGACCCCATTGCGCGTCGAGCGCCTGGTACGCCTGCCGGCAAGTGATGATGAAGCTGTTAACCGTTCCGTCACCTTGTCGCTCAAGCCATTGCTGCGATCGGGCTTCCGAGCCCGGCCCGACCGCAGCCCAGAGATCGGGCGCCTTCGCAAGATTGGTCAGCGACTTCTGATAAAGCATCACATCGCCGAACAGGCAGTTCTTGAAATGGTTTTCGAGGTTGGTCGAGAACTCCGCATCGCGAATGATGAAGTTGCGCGTCGCATCGAACAGTCGCGCGCCATACACCATGCCGTTCGTCGAGTAGTTGAGCTCGCTCGGCATGACGAAGACGGTCTCGGCCGTCCGCGTCAGCCAATCGCCCACCTGTGTCGTGAAGCTCGCAAGCACCCCCAATCCCATCGGTACATTGTCGACCGTCGATGGCGTCAGGCCCGGGTTGATGCGATCCGTTACCTTGATGTCCACCGTCGGGACCATCAGGCAAAGATAAATGGCCGTCGCTTGCAGGAACCAGTTCAGCCACGCCTTATAGTTGAGCGTGAAGGCCACCACGAGCAGCGAATAGATGAGGCCCATGACCATGACGACGCGGATGAGCGAGCGATAGCCACCGCCTCCCGACCACGCCGCGACTGCGTTGAAGATGTTTACGAGATACTCGCCGCCACCAACCGTGAAGACCTCAAGCATCGGTCTGCCCCCGCGCCTAGTTCAGACCCTGTGCGTTGAGGCCGCGCGAAAAGTTCAGCGCGGCCGCCATACCGGGCGTCATGGAATTCTGGAGCGTCGATTCCAGCATAATGCTTCGGTTGATGATCTGCATCGTCACCTGGAGCTTGTTGTTCAGCCGGACGTCCCGTTGGCTGAATTTCGCCCGGGTAGACGCGATTTGCTGTTTCCACTGCGTCGCGGTCTCTTGATCGAAGGTCTGATAATGAACCTTCGCCTGCTCGACCCGGTCGAGCATATTGTCGAGCATCGCCGAAAGCAGGTCGACGGCGACGATCTCGGACAGCGTCTCGATCTCGCCTTCCGTCAACGCATAATGCGCATAGGCCTGAACTCCCAGGATCTTATAGATCGGAACCGTGGCGAGGTTGAGGAGCTGCTTCTCGGCGGCGTCCAGCGGAGTATCGGAGCGGATCTTGTCGCTCATCGACCTGATCATCGTGGCGATCCGCGGCCGCAGCGCGGACGAAGCGGGGACGGAGAGCGTCTGCTCCCCCACATCGTAGCAATTCTCGTCGTTGCACTTCAGTATCTTGACGGGCGGCGCGTCGGCCGTGCCATCGAGCAACGCAGTGACGACCGCTTCTTCGGCAGGTCCGAACATCACGACCTTCCCGCCAACGCTCGGATCGTCCGAGGGTGTCGTCACCACGGTGCCGACAAGCGTCATGATATATTCGGAGAAGGTCTGGTCGAATGCCCCGAACTTGGCCGATTTCTTGAGCGCCTCCCATGTATAGTTGTGAGGCTCGCCGACGAGCTGATCCTTCATGGCATCATCGGTGTTTCCCGAAATTGTCGAGTCCCGGCGATTGCCGTTGTTGCACCCCTGGCGCGCGGCGGCCCAGTCGGAGAACACGCCCTGGCTGTTTCCCACGGCTTCGCAGATCGTCGCGCGGGTCGTTTCCATCTGCGGCCAGATGCCGCCGACCAGCGCCTGAGCCGTTTCGCAGCTCGAGATGTTCATCTGATTGAGGAGCTGCGCCTTCTGGCTGAACTCGTCCATTACCTTGCCGATCTCGGGCGACACGGAATCGATGGCGAGCTTGAAGGCGAACCCAAGCGCATTGTTGGCGGTGGCCTTCAGCATCGCGATGATCTCGGATGCGTTGATGAAGGAGAAGCTCCCGCTGAACAGATCAATGCCGCCGCAGCCGGCGCGGGCGCTCGGAAGCTGAAGATTGAAAGGCTGCACGCTCTTTTGAGGGAAGCGTGTCCAGACATTGCCAAGCGAGGAATAGCCCGCCGACTGGCCCTGAAAGGCCGAGGGCCCGGTCC
>CADEDX010000914.1 GCA_902826195.1 uncultured Bradyrhizobium sp.
CGATCGACCGGAGCAAGTGGTCGGCCGGGATATGCCTTTCGAGCGAGAACTCGTAGAACAACGCAGCCTGTTCGACTTGCCGATGCCCCATCATGATCTTCAGTCCTGCCAATTAGACAGACTGAATCACTGATCAACCTGCGTCGCAACTGCCGCCTTTTTCAACACAATCGCCCAAATCCGGAAGTGATTGTTTGCTATTCGGCACTGAGTTGGACGCCGCATCTCAGTGCGGAGGCCGCAGCTCGATACCGTAGCGGGCATAGATCTGCGCGATGGTGCCATCCGCCAGCAGGGCTTCGATCGCAGCATCGACGCGCTGCCGTAGCTTGTCGTCGGGGCGAAGCAGGCCTGCCGCAATATTCCAGTTCAGATCCTGGTCGTTGTCGAACGCAGGGATCAGGCGCAGCGGCTTGTCGGCATGCTGCAGATTGAACCAGCCGACCGTCATCGGCGTGACGGCGGCGGCCTCGATCTCGCGATTGGCCAGCGCGGTGACGATATCGTCCTCGAATGCGAACGGAGATGTCGCGGCGCCGCCCTTGGCGAGGGTCATGGAGACCAGGGAACCGACCGGCACCCCGACCCGCTGATCGGAGTTGAGACTCGCCAGCGACGACGCCGGCGAATCGCTCCGTACCGCGAGCACAACGCCACTGCGATGATAAGGACGCGTAACCCGCACGCCGCCTGCGGGCTCCGTATCCTTGCGGGCGATGACGTCGAGCACGAGGTCGCAATCGGCGCGGCGATACTGAATCGCACTGACCACCCACTCTCGTGTAAGCTTGACGCCGAGTTGCCCGGCAATTTTCTCGCCGAGTTCGATCTGAAATCCCGGGACCGGTCCGGTCTTGCTTGCAAACGGCAGCGCGTTAGGGCTGGCGCACAGCGTCAGCGCACCACGCTCGATGACGGTTTCCAGCGAGCGGGCATCGGCCGACACGCCCCAGAGCATCATCAGCGCGAGGTTTGCTGCGTATCTGACTGGGCGATATCGCAGCCTCCATGCCGCGCAAAGCGCACTAGTCATCGAGCCCTCGAATGTAAGCCAGGATCGCGATGATCTGGCCGTCGCTGAACACCGAGCCATAAGCGGGCATGGCGCCGACCTTGCCCTTCTTGATACGCTCGACGATGTATTCGTCGCTGCGCTCGGATTTCGACAGTTTTGGACCTCTGCCCGCATGGCGGCCGCCATCCTGGTGACAAAAACCACAGGTGGTCGCGAACATTTTCCCGCCTTCGATGTCGTTCGGCGAGGCTTCGGCCTGCGGCGGCCGATCTGCAGCGCCCACTGAAGTGGACTGTTGGGCAAACGAGATTGGCATCGATGGCCAGGTGAAGGCCAGGGAAGCAACAATTACCAACGGTACTCGCATTCCAGCATCCGCATTCACCGCGACGTGTTGACCGCAAAAGCGGGAACCTATGGACCGGCAAGGGCGGCGGGGAGAGATCGATCCCTGCCGCCCGCGCCATTGTCATTGCCGGAGCGCATAAACAATCATCGCCCCGGTATTCTTCGACATACTCTTGAAGGGCTCGCCATAGAGCGCGACGAATTCGTCGGCCACCAGGCTGCCCCAGCCCGCCGGCACGGCGACGTACTGTTTGCCGCCGGCCATATAGCTGATGATGCCGGCGTTATGCCCCATGCCGTTGTTGCGCGACCAGAGCTCTTCGCCGGTGTCCGCATTGTAGGCGTGCACGATGCCTTCGGAGTCCGGCACGAATACCAGATTTCCCGCGGTGGCGAGAACGCTGGCGAGCGGCGGCTGCTTGTAGTTGACTTCCCACTTCTTCGCGCCCGTGACGGGGTCGCGGGCGCTAAGGTGACCGCGAGCCGGTCCGTCCGGAGGCGGGATAAGCTTGAAGGTGGCGCCGATGTTGAGCTGGGCCATCGGCTCCAGGATTGGCGTCGTCTTCTCGACGGTCATCTCCATGCACCACTCCTGCCCGATCCGGTAGAATAGCCCGTTCTTGGGGCTATAGGCGCCGGAGTTCCAGCTGATGCCGCCGGCAATCGCCGGGCACAA
>CADEDX010000915.1 GCA_902826195.1 uncultured Bradyrhizobium sp.
AGGATTGTTAGCAAGCGCACGGACGACGCCGACCCGTTGCTGCATCCCGCCCGAGAGTTCGTTCGGGTAGCGATCCGCGGCATGAGACAGACCCGCAAGTTCGAGGTATTCGCGAGCGATGCGATCGCGTTCCGCCTTGGGCACTCCCCGCATCTTTGGTCCGAATCCGACGTTGTCGAGAACCGTCTTCCACGGGAACAATGCGAACGACTGAAACACAACGCCGCGGTCGGGACCAGGCCCCTTGACGGCGGCTCCATCCAGCAGGATCTCACCGCCAGAACAGGGAATGAACCCGGCGACCATGTTTAGGATGGTCGTCTTACCGCAGCCGGATGGCCCAACCACCGAAACGAACTCTCCCTCCTCGACATCAAGGGAGACGTCATGAACAGCCGTAACCTGCGATCCGGCGTAGGGGTCGAAGTAAGTCTTCTGGAGATTTCGCAATGATAGCGTTTTCATGATGTCACCAGCCCCCAACGCCGGCCTGTGGCGCGTTCGATTGGCGCAAGAATCCAGGCATCGACGATGTACCAGAGGGTTCCGAGCACAATCATTCCAAGTATTATTTCGACGGTCGAACCGGCGCGCCGCGCGTCAAACATCATAAATCCGATGCCGCTCGTGCCGACGATGATTTCGACGGCGATCAACGCGCGCCAGCCGTAACCGAGCCCGTTGCGAAGCCCGGTGATGATGTTGGGCAGTGCACCTGGTAGCGTCACCTCCCAGAGCACGCGCATACGCGACGCGCCGAGACTTTGAGCGGCACGCGCCAGGTCTCGATGTACGGACTCGACGCCGAGTACCGTATTCAGCACGATCGGAAACAGTACGGTATAGACGATGACAAACGTCATCGTCGTCAGACCAAAGCCGAACCAGATCAGCAAGATAGGTAACCAGGCGATATCGCCAATGGCCTGGAAGAACAGCAGGACAGGCCAGCAAACGCGATGTGCCCACTTGCTGGACCCGATCAGAAGCCCCAGCGGGATGCCGAGCACAACGCCGATCGCCGCGCCGGTCAGGAGCCGAATCAGGCTGTCCTGAAGATAGTCCGGTAGAATGCCCTTATAGGTCAGGGCAACAAATGTTCGCGCGACGTCGGCCGGTGCGGGAAAGAAAGCCCGCGGAAACATTCCGGAATTAGCGACGATGCTCCAAAGCGCGACGACGGGAATGAACGGAACGATAGTCGCGATAATCGGCCATCGCGCCGTCGTCCGGACATACGCGCCCCAAAGCTTCAAAACGACACTCATGTACGCCTCACCAGACCCCAGCGCTCGATCGTTGAGCGTTCCAAAGGAACCAGCAGAAGTCGATCGATCAGCAGCCAAAGCAAACCAATCACAATCATGCCGAGAACAATGACTTCAGTCCGATAGAAGTCGCGAGCGACGAAGAGCATGTATCCAAGGCCGACATTGGTGGCGATCATCTCGGCCGCAATCAAGCCCCGCCAGGCAAAACCAAGTCCGGTGCGAACGCCGGTGACAATATTCGGCAGAGCACCCGGAAGGAGCACCTCCGTCAGCATAGCCCACCGTCCGGCGCCCAGAGAAGCGGCTGCGTTGCGGATGGTCATCGAGATTGTCGACACGCCAAGCAGAGTGTTGTAGGCGACGACAAAGAACACCGCGTTGAAAATCACAAACACGATCGCCCCGAAGCCATACCCGAACCAGAGCGTCGCGATGGGTATCCACGCAATGCCCGCGAGGACCGAAAAGAAACGGAACAGCGGCGTCAGGAATGAGGAAACGGCAGGGCTAACACCCATCGCTATTCCCAAGGGAATGGCCGTCACAACTCCGATGATTGTACCCAACCCTACCCGCAACAAACTTGCTCCGATGTGACGGATCAGCGAACCATCGCGAATCGAATCGGCGGCGGCATCCGCGACCGAGGCGACTGATGGAAATATCCTGGGATTGACCTCGAATAAAGGAACCACGATCGCCCAGATCGCCACCAACGCAAGTAGTGGCGCAACAAACAGGGCTGCGCCGGCCAGCGAGTTCATTGTT